>DAOVGW010000009.1 GCA_030672225.1 Dehalococcoidales bacterium
CTCCTTACAAGCCTGGCACCGGGCTGGAATTAGCTTGCCGATGATTACATTTTCCTTAAGCCCGACAAGTCTATCTGCCCTTCCGTAAACTGCGGCATCGGTAAGCACTCTGGTGGTCTCTTGGAAGGAGGCCGCCGCCAGCCAACTACTAGTGCTTAAAGAGGCTCTGGTTATACCCAGGAGTACAGTATGGGCAGTGGCTGGCTCACCCCCTTCAGCCAACACCTTGGCATTAATTTCCTCATAACCGAACTTGTCCACTAGCTCTCCGGGCACCAGGTCAGTATCACCTGAAGAATCAATGCGCACCTTAGCCAGCATTTGACGGACGATGACCTCAATGTGCTTGTCATTTATGTGCACTCCCTGGGAGCAATATACCTTCTGCACTTCCTCTACTAAGTATCGCTGGACTGCCTCCTTACCCAAAATACTCAGAATATCCCGCGGGTTAACCGAGCCATCGGTAAGTCGCTGTCCTGCCTTTACCATATCTCCTGTTTGAACACGGATATGGGTGGCTGCCGGAACAGTATACTCTCGCTCCTCCGTCTCCTCATATTTAATGGACAATTGTCTATCTTCAATAGTTACTTCACCAGCGACACGAGCCAGAATAGGCTGGCTTTCGGTAAGAGCTACTGACGATGACGAAGTTCTTTTCTTAGGCTTAGGCGCTGGACTGGCCAGCACAGTGCCGATATTCACCCACTGGCCGCTATCCACCATCACCTGCCAGCCAGGCAGCAGCGGATATTCGTCACGGAAGACATCAGTAGTGGTAATCTTAATCCGCCTCCCCTCCTCACTTTCCGCCACTTCAGCCACACCATCTATTTCTGATACTACTGACTGGGCCTTGGGTGGTCTTGTCTCAAAAAGTTCTTCTACTCTGGGCAGGCCGCTGGTGATATCAAGCCCGACTACACCACCGGTGTGGAAGGTGCGTAGCGTTAGTTGAGTGCCTGGCTCACCAATGCTCTGGGCGGCAATTATACCTACCGCTGTGCTGAAATCAACTAGATGGCCACGAGCAAGGTCTCGGCCATAGCACCGCTGACAAACGCCCTGCCTGGACAGACAGCCGAGGGGAGACCTGACATGAACCCTGGTGAGCCCAGCGGCCATGATTTCACTCGCCTTCTCCTCATCAATCTCTTCGTTGCGGGAAATTATAGTTTCCCCGGTGCTGGGATTAACCAGTTTACTGGCTGCTAAGCGGCCAGTTATTCGGTCAGCAAGTGATGGCAGCAGTCCCTTTTCCTGGGGCTCAGAGAGCCATATCCCTTCGATAGTGCCGCAGTCCTCTTCAAGAACAATAACATCCTGGGTAACATCAATAAGGCGTCTAGTGAGGTAGCCGCTACCTGATGTCCGAAGTGCTGTATCAGCCAGCCCCTTGCGGGCGCCGTGAGTAGAGATAAAGTATTCCAGGGCACTGAGCCCTTCACGAAGGCTTGACTTGATGGGAAAGTCAATTATTCTACCTGCCGGATTAGTCATGAGTCCCCGCATACCAGCCAGCTGCCTAATCTGGGAAATGTTCCCCTTGGCTCCTGATGTTGCCATCATGTAGATACTACCGTATTTATCAAGGGACTCAGATATAGCGCTGGTGATCCGGTCGGTAGTTTCCGTCCATACCTCTATGACGCCATTATACCTCTCATCCTCAGTGATTAAACCACGACGAAACTGACTTCCAATAATGGCAGTCCTTTCCTCAGCTTCTTCCAGTAACTTCTGCTTTTCTGAGGGAACCTCAACGTCACTCATAGCAATCGTAAGTCCCGATTTAGTGGCGTAACGGAAACCTAGCTCCTTTAAGCCGTCTAGTACCACCGCCATATCTTCATCATTACCTAGTAGCTCAGTACAATCGATTACTATTTGCTTTAAGCTCGACTTATCAATTGCTTTGTTATAGAAGCCTAGCTCCGAAGGTAAAACCTCGTTAAAGATGATGCGCCCAACGCTAGTTTTTATTCTTTGCCCCTCTTGTTGCCAGACCTCAATCTCAGCCCTGAGGTCAACAGCACCGAGTTCATAGCCAAGCTTTGCTTCTTCAAAACTACCAAAGACACTGCCTTCCCCCCTAGCTCCGGGCCTGATAGTAGTCAAGTAGTAGCACCCAAAAACCATATCCAGAGTCGGTATCACCACCGGCTCACCACAGCTCGGCAGCAGCATATTGTGGATGCTGAGCATCATCTCTCTAGCTTCCTTGACCGCCATCCGAGATAAGGGGACATGAGCTGCCATCTGGTCACCATCAAAGTCAGCATTAAAGGCGGCACATACCAGAGGATGTAGCTGAATGGCGCTACCATCAATCAGTACCGGTTCAAAGGCTTGGATACTAAGTCGGTGCAGGGTTGGCGCCCGGTTGAGTAACACTGGTCGCTCCTTGACAACCTCCTCTAGGATGTCATAAACCTCAGGCTTAGCCCTCTCCACTAGGCGGCGAGCACTCTTAATGTTGTGGGCCAGCCCACCCACCACCAGTCGGTGCATAATGAAGGGCTTAAATAGTTCCAGCGCCATCCGTCTGGGTAGTCCACACTGATGAAGCTTGAGCTTCGGGCCGACAACAATGACCGAGCGCCCGCTATAGTCAACTCGCTTACCCAGCAGATTCTGGCGGAAACGGCCCTGCTTACCCCGTAGCATGTCCGACAGCGACTTCGCTTTATGGTCACCGCTGGTAGAGACAGCCCTCCCCCTCCGGCCATTATCAATAAGGGAATCAACCGCTTCTTGGAGCATCCTTTTCTCATTGCGGATGATAATTTCCGGTGCTCCTATTTCAATCAAATGGCGCAAGCGGTTATTACGGTTAATGACTCGCCGATACAGGTCATTAAGGTCACTGGTGGCAAAGCGGCCCCCGTCCAACTGAACCATAGGTCTAAGATCAGGAGGCAAGACAGGCAACACAGTTAAAATCATCCACTGCGGCTTATTACCACTGCGGCGAAATGCCTCTACCAGCTGCAATTGCTTTGACGCCTTCTTGCGGCGTTGACCCGAGGTAGAGTGGGTTTCCCCAATTAGCCGACTACGCATCTCATCAAGGTCAATATCCTTAAGCAGCTTGAGGATAGCCTCAGCCCCCATCCCAGCCTCAAAAATATGGCTATATTTACCCCTTAGCTCGCGATACTGATTCTCAGTGAGTAGAGCACCTACCTTAAGGTCTTTTAGCTGTTCGGTACTGGCTGGAAGCTCTTCCTCAAGCTGGGCTCCTTCACTCTCAAAATCACGCCGCAGTTGGTTTATCTCCTCTACTGTTGCCTGCTGCTGCTCCATCTCTGCGATTTTAGCTTCCAGAGCACTCTTACGCTCAGCTACCTGCCGCGGAATATCCTCCTCAAGTTGCTTAAGCGCCTCCTGGCGCGCCTCCTCGTCAACAGAGGTGATGATATAATGTGAGAAGTATAGAACACGCTCCAGGCTCCTAGCCGACAGGTCAAGCAGTAGTCCTATTCGGCTAGGTATTCCTCTGGCAAACCAGATATGACTCACTGGGGCTGCCAGCTCAATATTTCCCATTCGCTCCCGGCGCACCTTTGACCGAGCTATTTCAACGCCGCACTTATCACAAATAATTCCCTTATAACGCATCCTCTTATATTTACCACAAGCACACTCGAAGTCCTTGGTCGGGCCAAAGATTCTCTCGCAGAAGAGCCCATCCCTTTCCGGCTTTAGGGTGCGGTAATTGATGGTCTCTGGCTTGGTTACCTCACCATAGGACCAGCTAAGAATCTGCTCTGGTGAAGCCAGAGAGATACGAACTGCATCAAAATCGTTAACTTCAAGCATTTTCTGCCTCTACCTCTCCACTAATTGCCTCAAGGGCTATGGAAGACGATTCCTGGGTGGCTTCAGGCTCCGTTTCCGGTTGTTCAGTGGGCTCTTTAATCTTCTCAGAGTGAATTACCTTTTCCTCCTCATTAATCACTTCAACAGCCAGCCCCAAGCTCTGTAGCTCCTTAACCAGAACCTTGAAGGATTCTGGCACACCGGGGGCCACAATATCCTCACCCTTCACTATAGCCTCATAGGTTTTAGCTCGCCCGGTGATATCATCCGACTTAATAGTCAGCGCTTCCTGGAGATTGTGAGCCGCCCCATAGGCCTCAAGTGACCATACCTCCATTTCACCAAAGCGTTGGCCACCAAACTGGGCCTTACCGCCTAGAGGCTGTTGGGAAATTAAAGAATATGGGCCGGTAGCCCGGGCGTGGACCTTATCCTCAACCAAGTGGATTAGCTTCATCATGTAGATATAACCCACTGTCACCGGCCGGTCAAATGTCTCACCAGTACGGCCATCACGGAGTATAACCTTGCCACTGATGGGCGATGGCAGATTCCTTTCAGTAGCTACTTTGTTCACTGCCTGTCCCAGTTCCTCAAGGTTAAGGTCACGGCCAGCTCTGCCCTGCTCCTCAAGCCACAGACGCCGGCAAACCTCCCTTGCCTCTCCCCGGTAGTCATCGCTGAACACCCTGCCCCCGTCATAGCCTTGACTATTCAGCCACACCTTAGCCAGCTCCAGTTGCACAAATGGGTTATTATTGTCAGCGTCAAAGCTAACCGCCCCCGCTTTTTGCACCAGCCATCTTCTAGCCAGGGCGTCTTCAATAGCAGTATCATCAGCACCATCAAAGACAGGGGTAAGCACCTTGAAACCCAGCATTTCGGCAGCCCAGCCGAGGTGAGTTTCCAGAATCTGGCCCAGATTCATCCGTGACGGTACGCCTATAGGATTAAGGATAATATCAATCGGCGTACCATCGGGAAGGAAAGGCATATCCTCAGCCGGAGCAATAATGGAGATAACCCCCTTATTACCATGTCGCCCGGCTAGCTTATCACCTACGGAAATCCTCCGTTTCTGAGCTACCCAGACCTGTACCCATTTGTTAACCCTGACCGGCAGTTCATCACCATCCTCACGGGAGAAAACTCTGACATTTATCACCTTGCCCCACTCACCATGAGGCATTCGTAGAGAGGTATCTTTCACCTCACGGGCTTTCTCACCAAAGATAGCCCGTAAGAGCTTTTCCTCAGCCGACAACTCAGTCTCCCCCTTAGGGGTGATTTTACCGACTAAGATATCGCCTGGACCCACCTCAGCACCAATCCGAATGACGCCGTCTTCATCAAGTTCGCGCAGGCTCTCCTCACCCACATTAGGTATGTCTCTGGTGATTTCTTCAGGTCCTAACTTGATACTCCGAGCTTCAACCTCGTGCTTGGAAATGTGAATTGAGGTAAATTTATCCGCCTCAACCAAGCGACTGCTTATAATAATGGCATCCTCAAAGTTATATCCTCCCCAGCTCATAAAGGCGCACAGTATATTCTGCCCTAGTGCCAGCTCCCCCTGTTCCGTAGCTGAGCTATCAACTAAAACCTGTCCCAGCTCAACACGCTGCCCCTTACTTACTACCGGGCGCTGATTGATACAGGTCCCCTGATTGGTGCGGACAAACTTCATTAATGGGTAGGTGTCTTCTTCACCATCATCTCCGGTAACCTTAATCTGCGAGCTGGTAACCGAACTTACTATCCCAGCATTCTGGGCAAACAGTACCTGCCCACTGTAGCGGGCAGCTTCTACTTCCATGCCGGTAGCCACCAAAGGTGACTCAGGACAGAGCAGGGGCACAGACTGCCGCTGCATATTAGCTCCCATCAGGGCACGATTAGCGTCATTGTGCTCAAGAAATGGTATCAGTGATGCGGCAACACTGAATATCTGCTTGGGTGATACGTCCATAAAGTCAATCTTAGCCGGTGCCGCATGCAGGTATTGGTCACCCAGTCTGGCTTCAACCTTTTCATCCACAAACTGGCCATTTTCGTCAAGCCGGGCATTGGCTTGAGCAATGACACATTTATCCTCTTTATTGGCCGGTAGATAGGTAATCTCATCAGAGACAAAGGGCACCACCCTTATCGTTCTTGGGGCAAGTTCGGCCAGTTTGGTGGCAAGCTTAGGTGTAATTTTAGCTCCAGCCTTGGCTACGGCTTTGCCCTTATCGCCAAGCACCGCCTCCCCAACTTTCCTGCCCAGCAGTTTATCATAGGTGTTATCTATTTCACTGATAACCCTGCGGTAGGGCGTCTCAATGAAGCCATAGCGGTTAATTCTGCCATAGGTTGCCAGGGAGCCGATGAGACCAATATTAGGTCCCTCCGGTGTCTCAATGGGACAGATTCTACCGTAGTGCGAATAATGGACATCGCGAACATCAAAGCCAGCACGCTCGCGAGATAGACCCCCCGGTCCCATCGCCGACAGGCGGCGTTTATGGGTTAGTTCAGCCAGCGGGTTGGTCTGGTCCATAAATTGTGAGAGTTGTGAGCCGCCAAAGAACTCCCTGATAGCAGCCACTATCGGACGAATGTTTACCAGAGCACCCGGAGTAATCGCGTCAGTGGGGACAATGCTCATTCGCTCCCTGGCAACTCGCTGAAGGCGGGCTAACCCAATGCGGAACTGATTTTGAATCAGTTCGCCAACAGTGCGCACTCGTCGATTTCCTAGATGGTCAATATCATCAGCGGTGTCATCGCCATTATTAACCATGATGATATGCCTGACTATCTCAACAATATCTTCCTTTGCTAGCGCCCGTTCGTCCTCTCCAACCTTGCCTTCAAGCCCTAATCGCTGGTTAAGCTTGTAGCGACCAACAATTCCCAGGTCATAATGACGACGATTAAAGAATAGGTTAGCTATTAGTTTCTTGGCATTGTCCATGTTAGGCGGATCCCCGGGGCGTACCCTTCTATAGATGTCAATCAACGCCCCAGGCTCGTCTCTAACCAATGGTTCCCGCTCTATCGTTTGTCGGATAAAACTGTGTTCCGGAGAGTCATCCTCTTTAGAGAACATTTCCAAAAGCTTATCATCACTACCATAACCAATAGCCCGCAAGAGTGTGGTAACCGGAATCTTACGCCGGCCGTCTATCTTGACCGAAATTACATCCCGGCTACTGGTCCCAAACTCTAGCCAGGCGCCACGGCTAGGGATTAGACTAGCCCGGCATAATCTGCGACCACTGGTGGCATCCTCTTCAACAGTGAAATAGACACCAGGTGAACGGAGTAGCTGAGACACTATTACTCGCTCAGTTCCGCTGGTAATAAAGGTGCCCTTAGCTGTCATCAAGGGGATGTCACCAAAGAATAGGTCAAATGGTTCCTTGATTTCCCCGGTCCCTTTAACCAGTAATCTTGCCTTAACATATAGGAGCACTGAATAGGTCTGGTCG
Organism: Dehalococcoidales bacterium; assembly: GCA_030672225.1. Taxonomy (GTDB): domain Bacteria; phylum Chloroflexota; class Dehalococcoidia; order Dehalococcoidales; family ARS1013; genus ARS1013. Next base: position 7,299 of record DAOVGW010000009.1, read on the forward strand.
CGCTGGTAACATTCCTGCTCACTGTAACGAGGCTCGCGGAACTCGTAGCCAACGAAACTGAGCTCCAGCCTGTTGCCGGTGAAGTCCCTGATGGGAGATGCCTCTTCCAGTAATTGCTTTATGCCTTCCTCTTGAAACCACCGGAATGAGTCTAATTGGACTTCAGTCAGATTGGGGACATCTATTATCTGGGGTAACGTGGCATAAGATTTTCTAAAAGCAGAAGGCTTTTCCCTTCCAGAAAGTGTTGGTGACTCAGATACCATCTCTACTCCTTAAATAGACGTGCGAAAACCGCTTACTTTAATGCGAACGCAAAATAAGAAACGTGGCTAATTAAAGGATATAACAGGGTGAAACCTTAAGAGGCATAATTTCAAACTATTATACTACCACTATTAATAATATTTGTCAAGCCCCCAAACTTTTTTGCTTTTATCTGATATAATGATGTAATACAGAGGAGAACACGGCACCATTTTGCAAAAGCTTCTGAATACACTATTATAATAACAGAAAGTCTATGCAGAGTCTAGTATGGCCATAATCAAGACCTCTAGCCTTACGAAATACTACGGCAAGATACGGGGCATTCAAGACCTCGACCTGGAGGTAGACGAAGGCGAGATATTTGGTTTTCTAGGCCCTAACGGTGCCGGCAAGACGACCACCATCCGTCTCCTCCTGGACCTTATTCGGCCCACCCGGGGGCAGGCTGAGGTTTTTGGACTCGATACCCACCGTAATTCTCTGGAAATCCGCCGGTGCCTGGGCTATGTGCCCGGTGACGTAGTGCTATATGATGGCATGACAGGTGGTGAGTTTCTGGCACTGATGGGCAGCTTCCATCAGGGTCATGATGGCCGTCGGCTCAAAGAACTGCAGGAGCAACTGGAGCTAGACCTTTCTCGCCAGACCAGAGCCTATTCTAAGGGGATGAAACAGAAACTGGCTATCATCCAAGCATTTATGAACGACCCGAAACTGCTAGTGCTGGATGAACCTACTCTAGGGCTAGACCCCCTGATGCAGCACCGGTTCTATGACCTGCTGCTGGAAGAAAAGGCGCGCGGTAAGACGGTATTTTTGTCCTCACACATCATACCCGAAGTGGAGAGGGTCTGCGACCGGGTAGGCATAGTGCGTGACGGTCGGCTGGTATCCATTGAGCGGGTGGCTGACCTCAAGTATAAGAAGGTACGCCGTATGGAGCTTATCTTAAGCCGCGAGCTTTCCCAAGAGGAACTTAAGTTTGAGGGCATGGAAATCCTCAGCATCAAGGGCAAACAGGTAGAACTAAAGGTGTCGGGCAACATCCCCCGGCTTCTTAAACAGCTATGCCAGCTACCCATTGAGGATATGTCCTTCCCCGAGGCCACCCTGGAGGATACCTTTATGGAGTTCTACGAAGAGGAGCCAAAATGAGCTTAAGACTATTCTTAAGCAATCTGAAGCTGAGCCGCTGGGGACTGGTGGCCTGGGCCGGCATCATATTCCTCTACGGCGTGCTGACGATGTATCTCTACCCCACAATGACTGAGGATATTCTTGGCTACCTGAACTCATTGCCGGAAGCGATGAAGGCGGCCTTCGGCTATGAGGGCGTAGATTTCACTACTTTCACCTTTACCCCAGAGGCATTCGCCACCCTTGAGTTCTTGGTGCTGTGGCCTCTGCTTATAGGTATCTACGGCATCTTTTCCAGCATCGGCATTGCCCGTGAGGCGGAGCGGGGCACCCTTGATTTGCTACTGGCCCAGCCGGTTAAACGCTACAAAGTGCTGATAAGCAAGTTCGCCGTCTTTGCACTCGCCGCCCTGCTGATAGCGGTAGCCTCGTTACTTGGACTGGTCTTTGGTGCCACCCTCATTAATGAATCGGTTAATATCAACAGCCTGGCCCTGGTGCTGTTTGAGGCCTTTCTCTTCGTATTGGCCATTGGCTGCTTCACCCTGCTCTGCTCAACCATCTTCCTTGAGCCAAGAAAGAGCCTGCTGGCCGCCGGGGTGGTGATGGCCGGCTCCTATATACTTAATTTCATTGTGCCTATCTTGAGTGATTCCTTTAGCTGGCTGCGAAACCTGTCCCTTTTCTACTACTACCAGCCTAATGAGGTAGTCAGCAGCGCTTCCTTAAACGGAACAGCAGTCGCTGTATACGCATCGGTGGCTATTGTATGCTTCATCGCCGCGTTGGTGGTCTTCCAGCGCCGTGACCTGAGCGTATAGGCCGGTTCCGCTAGGGTTAGGGCCAGCCAGTTCCCCAGCCTTGCGATTGACGCTGAAATATGCTTGTGATAGTATTTAGTACCTGGGGTACGATTTTACCGCGGGTTAAATTAAATCCCTTTTTTATTTACCATCCGCATCATACTTAATACTTACCGGCAACTGGACATGTTATTAGAGGAAGAGCTAGCCCGGTTATCGCCCAAGAAAGATATGCTGCTTACCATCGGGGTCTTTGATGGAGTGCACCTCGGTCATAAATACCTGCTCAAACAACTAACCCAGCAGGCTAGAGAGCAGAACTTAATTAGCGAAGTGGTAACCTTCAAGCAGCATCCCCAGAAGATACTGTTACCCGAAACCAGGTTGCCTTATTTAACCAGTCTCAGTCAAAGAATCAAACTTCTTAAGGGTGAAGGAGTTGAAGGCATTGTTACCCTTTCCTTCACACCGGAGCTAGCTCAGATCAGTACCCATGAGTTCGTTGGTCTGCTGAAAAAGCACCTTAGAATGCGCGGACTGATAATTGGGCCTGACTTTGCCCTGGGACGAAACCGGGAAGGTAATGCCGTGGCTCTGCATAAATTGGGGCAGAGTATGGATTTCAGCGTAACAGTAGTCCCACCAGCAACAATAAACGGAGAAGTCATAAGTAGCACCGCTATCAGAAATACTTTAGCTAGGGGTGATATGAAAAAAGTGCATGATATGTTCGGTCGCTACTTCAGCCTTGAAGGGCGTGTTATCACCGGAAGCGGTCGAGGCATAAGGTTAGGCTTTCCCACTGCCAATCTAGGCATTGACCCAGAGCAGGCGCTGCCGGCAGATGGCGTTTATGCTACCTGGACCTATATTGATGACCAGGCCCACCAGTCAGTAACCAATATTGGTAAACGGCCTACTTTTGGCAATGGTGAGCGAACTGTAGAGGTCCACATCCTTGACTATCGTGGTGACCTATATCGGCGGGAGCTAAAAATTGATATAATAGAGCGACTGCGTGGTGAAAAGAAGTTTAGTACCGCCGAGGAGCTTAAAAAGCAAATAACAGAGGATATAAAACAAGGCAGAGCTCTATTAAAGGGCTGAAACTAGATATGGATACGGTGAAAATGTCCCCTAAGGATATTGAAAAGCTACTGCGGCGGGGGGTGGCTGAGGTTATAGTGAAAGAAGAGCTGGTTGAGCTACTAGGCTCAGACAAGAAACTACGGCTAAAGGAAGGCTTTGACCCCAGTTTCCCCGATATCCACCTGGGGCACGTGGTTGCCCTAAAGAAGCTACGGGAGTTCCAAGAATTGGGCCACCAGGTTATTCTCATCGTTGGTGATTGGACAGCCCAGATTGGTGACCCCAGTGGCGCCTCCATCACCCGACCGATGCTATCTGCAGAACAGGTAAAAACCAATGCCCAAACATATATGGAGCAGTTCTTCAAGGTAGTTGATAAGGCTCACACAGAGGTCAGGTGGCAAAGCGAGTGGTTTGACAAATTCACCCTTGCCGATGTTATCCAGCTTACCAGCAAATTCACCATCGCCCAGTTACTGGCGCGAGATGATTTCAACAAAAGATACAACGCCGGGCGACCGATAACGATGGCTGAATTTCTCTATCCCCTGCTCCAGGCTTATGATTCGGTAGCCATTCAGGCTGATGTTGAATTCGGCGGCACCGACCAGAAGTTTAATCTGCTGGTTGGCAGGGAGCTGCAATCAATGGTAGGCCAGCGCCCCCAGCAGCTCCTTTTAGTCCCTATCCTTGCCGGCACCGACGGCAGCCAGAAGATGAGTAAAAGTCTGGGCAACTATATCGGCGTCGCCGAGCCACCCGAGGAGATATACGGCAAGGTTATGTCCATCCCGGATAGCCTTATTTTAGATTACTTTGAGTTAGTCACCGATGTCCCTGACCAAGAACTTAGAGAATTTAAACATGAGCTTGAGAACGAAACTCTCAACCCAATGGAGCTTAAAAAACGGCTGGCCAGAGAAATAGTAAGCCAGCTATATAACCAGAAGGCAGCGGATAAAGCTGAGAGGCACTTTGTTAAAGTGGTTCAGCAGAAAGAGGTGCCGGAGGAGATACGGCAAGTAAAAATAACTAAAGAATTACTACAAAGAATAAAAGCTCGCTCATTTGAAGAGACGGGATTTAGGGGTAGCATCAGAGAGGTCGGCAAGCCTGAGACTGAGGCGTGGATTGTATCAGTTCCTCTGCTGTTATGTGAGATGGGCCTAGCTAAAAGTCGTAGTGATGCTAAGCGTCTTATAGCACAAGAGTCTGTTCACATAGATAACAGGACAATTTATGAGACACAGGGTAATATCAAGATAGGCAGCATAATTAAGGTAGGGCCGCGCCGTTGGGTACAAATGGTTGGATGATGATTATAGTATGAATTAGCAAACGGCGCTTTGCTAAAGTCATAAATTCAGATATACTTAATAACAAACACTCAAGGAGTAGAAAAAGATGAGCGACCTACGTATCCCGGGACCGACACCCTGCCCTGATGAAGTTCTGAAGGCGATGAGCCGGCAGATGATAAACCATCGTGGTCCAGAATTCGCCCAGATTTTAAATGATGTGACAGCTAAACTGAAACAGCTGTTTCAGAC
>DAOVGW010000043.1 GCA_030672225.1 Dehalococcoidales bacterium
CTACGGCAACTACCATCCCCCGGTCTTTAAATGAGCCGGTAGGCTGACACCCTTCCAGCTTAAAATAGAGCTCCCCACAGCCGAACTCCTTCTCCCGTTGGCGAGACCTGACCAGAGGGGTATCCCCCTCGCCTAACGTAAACAGAGGGGTATCAGGCGTAATTGGAAGGAAGTCTTTATATTTAATGAGAATCCCTGGTTTCATTATAGCCATCTAGTTTAGGCCTCAACTCGAACGAAGTTGCTTATCTCCTTAACCACTTCTAGTGTTTTAAGCTCCTCAAGGGCCTGCACTACTGCCGCTTCTTTAGCTGGATGGGTCATGATAACAATTTCCGCCGTCTCAAGCAGTTCATCAGCCTCCTTCTGGATAACCGAAGAAATGCTGATATTATGGTTACCTAAAACATTGGAAATCTGAGCCAGGACTCCAGCGCGGTCAGCAATATTCATTCTGATATAGTAGCGTATCTCAATCTCGGTCATCGGCTTAATGGTTTTATCCGGCTTAAGTTGCCACATAGCTCCAGAGCCAACACCAGAGACAATATCCTTTGCTGCTGAGACAACATCAGCGATAACAGCACTGCTGGTAGGCAGGGGACCAGCGCCCTCACCGAGGAAAATTACCTTGCCAATAAGGTCACCATCAACCAGAACCGCATTATAAACACCACCAACCTTAGCCAGAAAGGAGTCTTCCGGAACAAAAACCGGGTGAACCCGGACTTCAATTGCCTTATCACTCCGTTTAGCTATGGCCAGCAGCTTTATGGCAAAGCCCAGCTCTCTGGCATAGCGGAAATCACGGCTACTGAGCCGCGAAATCCCCTCACGGTAGATATCATCCGGTCGGATTTGACTCTGGAAGGCTAAAGAGGCCAGAATAGCCAGTTTGTAGGCGGCATCTATGCCCTCTATATCATTTCCGGGGTCGGCTTCGGCATAGCCTAGCTTTTGTGCCTGGCCAAGAACCGAGGCAAAGTCCGTGTTCTCCTGTGCCATCCTGGTGAGGATATAATTGGTAGTCCCGTTTATTATGGCATAGATACCGTTTATATAATTTGCTACCAGGTCACGCCGAAAAGGGGCTATCAGGGGAATGCCACCACCGACGCTGGCTTCATAACGCAGACCGACATTATTTTGTTGGGCTAAAGCCATTAGCTCTGCCCCATACTTGGCAATAACCTCCTTGTTAGAGGTAACTACATGCTTACCCGCCGAGAGCGCCCTTCTTAGATACTCAAGGGCTGGATTCTCACCCCCGATTGCCTCAACCACTATATCCATTTCAGGTGTGGTAAAAAATTCCTTATCATCGGTGGTAAAAAGCTGAGGCCCCATTTCTTTCACCTGCGGACGGGACAGGTCTGGCTCTAATACCTTTATCTTTCTAAGGACAAGGGGACAACCGACCTGCCCGGCCAGAATTTCTGCCTTTTCTATTAATACTCTGGCTACCTGCCCGCCAACTACCCCCAGCCCCATTAAGCCGATGCCGATGCTCTGTTTCTTCATTGTTTTAGCACCCCTGGTTTGATTTTATCCTGCCTGGGCTTTGCTTACTGCAAATGCCCTCATCTCATCATCCAGATAACTTATGACCTTGTTTTCCGGGTCATCCATGAGCGATGCCAGCCAATCATCCCTTGCCTGATCTACCAGCGAATTCCTATCCTCGTCAGCAAGCTCCCTGGTATCACTACCCAGAACCTCAAACAGCCAGTAACCACCAGTGGTAGTGGCCTCTTCATCGCTAATTATCCCACTGACCATATTCAGTTCAGTCTCGGAGGCAAAGACAAAATCAGAAACGGCCTGGCTCATACTACCTGGGGTGAGCCAGCCAAGGTCACCTTTATCTTCACTAGAGCCGGGTAACTGGGAATGCGAGCTTGCCAGCTGGTCAAAGTCCTCGCCATCATCAAGCCTGGCTTTTATACTCTGTGCCTCTTCTTCGCTAGCCAGCAACATTGCCTGAACGTGGGCTTCATCTGAGCCTTCTTTTCTTTCTAAGACCCGAATCAGCCAGTAGCCCAGGCTCTTGGCTTTCTCCTCATCATAGAGCGGCTGGCTTATTACTCCTACCTCAGAGCTGAAGGCATAATCATCAAGTAACGAAGTGACAAGTAGCTTCCCCAGAACCCCTTGGGGTCGCCAGCCAAGGTCGCCATTATTTTCCTTGGTAAGACTGTCCAGGGAAAGCTCGCCGGCAATTTCACTAAATTCTTCACCCGCCTCCAGCCTATCCTTGGCCTCAGCCACCTGCGCCTCACTCTCCAGGAACATTGCCATTATATGTCTCTGCTCGGTAGACAGTGGCACCTGTGGCTCAAAATACTCTTCCCTCAGCTTATCAAGTAGTAGCTCTACTCTAACTATGTCACTGACTGCCTGATTATGGGGCAGGTCATGGTTTTTTAGCTCATCATTAACTTCCTTATCACTAATAGTGATACCTAACTCCAAAGCCCCCTGCCTGATTAGCTCACGCTGCTGGATTTTCTCTACTACCGAGTCAATCAAAAACAGCATATACTGGCCAGGTTGTCCTCCCGCCTGAAATTTAAGCGCCTGTATGAAGTAATCCATATTAAATTTGGTATCATTCACCTCAATTACGGTTTGCTTGAGTGGCTTATACTCGGCAAGATACCACCCATAATAGATTCCAGCGGTGACAAGCCCAACGACAACGGCAATGACGGAAATACCTATACTAAGTATAATCCGCTGTCTTCTCTTCTGCCGCTGCCACTGGGAAAGCTGGCGCCTGGTAAACTTGCCTTTTGGTTTTTCTACCTTCTTTTTCGCCAAGAATAGTTAGCCTCTTATTAAAACAGGGTGCCAAAATAGCTCAATCGGTCTTAGACGGCTGTCTCCTTAGAGAAATCTCGAGACTCCTTATTTGTGATACCCCCTTCAGGCTGGAGACCATGGCTACCAGGACATTACCGATAATCTTTTTGGGAAAGGTGCTTAAGGTTATGGGGGCATTATTTATGTAAAGAGTAAGCCTTTCTCTTTGGGGTTTTATGAAGCCTTGCTCCAGCAGGTCAGTCAAACCCTTAACATCCTGTGGTGAGAACTGTCTGGTCTTGGTCTTTAAGGGCTCATCGGTAACAATTGCCATAAGCTTACTCACAGCGCTGAAGGGTGGGCCAACCTCCCGGCGATAAACCTCTATCTTGGGCGCCTTGCCTTGCTTGAAACCCTCGGCAAGTATAATATCATAGTCTTCACCGAAGAGGTGGGCTATTTCATTGAGGGTTAGCTCCTCTGTCACCGGCTTCATCAGTACAATCTTATCCGGGGAGCTGATAGCTGTAGCCTCACTCCCGGCCTGGAGATGACGCCAGCTGTCCTTACCCGGTTGGTCTATCTCAAAGCTATGGTGGCTATGCTTGATGGTAGCTACCCGGTAACCCCTTCGCCGCAGTTCCCCAAGCAGTTTTTCTATAAGGGTTGTCTTTCCTGATTTTGATTTACCGATCACCGAAATTATGGGGGGCATTTCTCCGCTTTCTCTCCTTGCTATGTAGTTGGTCTGTTGGTCTATTATAAGTTTTATACGGCTAGAGTGCAATTAAACCACTTTCCAAAAGTGGCTCTGTTATTATATACTATGAGGCTTCAGGAAAACACTACATCGCCGCCGGATATACTCTTCAGGCTAAGGAGTGGTAATGAAAGCCGTTATCCTGGTCGGTGGGCAGGGCACCAGACTCAGGCCGCTCACCATAAATACGCCGAAAGCCATGGTGCCGGTGCTTAACAGGCCATTTCTGGAGCATGTTATACACCACCTCAGTCGGCATAACGCAAGCGAGATAACCCTGGCGCTAAGCCACCTGGCACAACCAATTTCTGACTATTTTGGCGATGGCTCCCGGTTCGGGGTCAGGCTTAACTATGTCTTAGAAAAAGCCCCGCTGGGAACAGCCGGAGCGGTGAAAAATACTGAAAGGTCTGAACGGCATTTAGACGAGACCTTTCTGGTGCTAAACGGCGATATTATTACCGACCTTGACATCACTGCCATGCTGGATTCCCACTGCCGAAAAAAGTCAAAGGTAACTATTGCTCTCACCCCGGTTGATGACCCCACCAGCTACGGTTTAATAGAAACCGACGCTAAGAGCAGGGTAACGCGATTTCTGGAGAAGCCTAGTTGGAGCCAGGTAACTACCAATATGATAAATGCCGGCACCTATATTTTAGAGCCAGATGTTATGGCTTATATCCCGCCCCAGACCAGGTTCAGCTTTGAGCATGAGCTATTCCCACTACTTCTGGAGCAGGATGTGCCAATCTATGCCTATCCTTCCTCTGCTTACTGGATAGATATAGGCACCCCAGAAAAATACCTGCGGCTAAATAAAGACCTGCTCAGCGGCAAAAGTAGCCAGTATAGTCTTGGCTCAGGTGGTAAAGTTGTCATTGGGGAGCAGAGTGATATTCACCCGACAGCTCAGATAAGCGGGCCGGCAGTGATAGGTAGTAACTGCACTATTGGGCCGGGGGTCAGGCTAATCGGGCCAGTGGTCATTGGCTCTGGTTGTGTGATACTGGATGATTCTGTGATTACCGAATCTGTTATCTGGCAGGCTGTTAATATAGGAAAGGGGACTACAGTAAGGCGTTCCATTATTGCCTCAAACTGCCGCCTTGATGATGGCAGCATTGTGGAAGAAGCGGTGCTGGGGGACAATGTTACCGTGGCCAGTGGTTATAAACTGGAAGCAGGAAGCAAAATCTGGCCGGGGACGGCAGTTGGGTAAATATGGCGGCGGTAACGCCTGCTGAAAGCCCACAAGCTAAGACAGGGAGGAAACAATGACCGCCAAACGAGGAATGGATAGCGCCAGCCGCCTGCCAACCAATACGTATTTGTGGCCGCTCAGGCGGTATACCGAAATGTATCGCCGCTCGATGGATGACCCTGAAGCATTCTGGGCAGAGCAGGCACGAAAGCTGGACTGGTTTAAAACCTGGGACAGGGTCCTTGAGTGGCAGCCGCCCTATGCCAAGTGGTTTGTCGGGGGAAAGCTCAACGTCTCTTTCCAGTGTGTTGACCGCCATGCCACGACGTGGCGAAAAAGCAAAGTGGCCATCTACTGGGAGGGCGAGCCCGGCGATACCAGGGTGCTCAGCTACTCCACCCTCTTCCGCGAGGTCAACCACTTTGCCTCAGTGCTCAAGAGACTGGGGATAGGCAAAGGGGACAAGATTGCCCTTTATCTGCCGATGATTCCAGAGCTACCGATTTTTATGCTTGCCTGCGGGCGAATCGGGGCAGTGCACACGGTGATATTCTCCGGGTTCAGCCCCCAGGCGATAGCCGACAGGGTCAATGATACCCAGGCGAAGGTCATTATCACCGCTGACGGCGGCTACCGCCGCGGCAAGACAGTCAAGCTCAAAGAGCTAACTGACGAGGCAGTAAAGCTCTGCCCCTCGGTGGAGAAGGTGGTTGTGATTAAGAGGACGGGAGAAGCAGTCCCGTGGACTAAGGGCAGAGATATCTGGCTCTCCTCGTTGCTTGATGAGCCTCATGAGCCGGTTGCGCCTGAGCCCGTGGAAGCTACCCATCCGCTGTACATACTTTATACCTCAGGGATTACCGGCAAGCCGAAGGGTATTATCCACAGCACCGGCGGCTATCTGGTATACAACCATTCAACCTACCAGTGGGTCTTCAATGCAAGGGAGGAGTCTGTCTTCTGGTGCACCGCTGATGTCGGCTGGGTAACCGGTCACAGCTCCATAGTATACGCCCCTTTATCCCACGGTGCTGCCATTGTCCTATATGAAGGAGCTCCTGATTACCCGACTATTGAC
>DAOVGW010000027.1 GCA_030672225.1 Dehalococcoidales bacterium
CATCGTCGACCCAAGGAGATAGTCGTCGCTGTACCCGTAGCCTCGGCAATCGCCTTGAAGCAGGTAGAAAGGGTCGCCGACAGAGTAGTCACCTGCCACAAGGGGTTCACGCCAAAATTCTATATATCCGATTTCTATAGCCAATGGTATGAGCTCAGCGATGATGAGGTAATCCAATACCTCAACCAGTGGCGAATGCGGCGCCTTCTCAAAACTGAGCCACCGCAAAATGAGTGAGGGGTGAGGTGAGTGTTTTACGACATTATAACTAATAGTGTATTGTGGATACCTGTTTGTGCCTGGTTAACCGCCCAGTTGATAAAGGGATTCGCCGGTCTGATACGAGAAAAGCGTCTTGACCTGCGTTATTTTGTCTTCGGTGGCGGCATGCCCAGTTCACACTCGGCAACTGTCAGTGCACTGGCTACAGCGGTAGCTATGACACAAGGCTTTGGTTCAGTCGCCTTTGCTATTACTGCTATTGTGGCGATGGTGGTTATGTATGACGCTGCCGGTGTGCGGCGAGCTGTGAGCCGGCAATCAGTTGTCTTGAACCGAATAATAAAAGAGCTTGTGGAAAAACGCCCGAGGGAAGAGATAGGCCGTGACCTGCGTGAGTTCATCGGGCATACACCCTTTCAGGTCATTATCGGGGCTGTTTTGGGTGTTTTCATCGCCTGGCTGTGGCTAACTGTAAGCACCTGGTAAGCTGGTTGGGGGGTTTAGCTACCCCACCCCCTTTATCGCCTGATTCAAAATACCCAATCTAGGGTTTATCTTTGATGTCAGCTGTTACCGAAGACGGCTCAGCATCTGTTCCGACCCGCAGGGACTTAATCCGTGTTAACGCCATAAACAGACCGCCTAAGCCGATGAAAGTGGTCAGGATTCTTTCCGATGTTATCATCGGTTGTAGCCATGCCAGAATCAGGACGGCTATGCCCGATATACCGAACAACACCATCAGAAACATGTCCAGTGATTTATCTCTCATTGCCTTTAGCCTTTCGCTTAAATCTGTTTCTACTATTTACAACGAAAAAGAAGCCGTCTGGTTAGCAGTATCCTGAAATAATTTTAAAAATAAATTCAGCGGTTTGACATCAAGTGGTTAGCCAAGTAGAATACGCCTAATATATTTAGAAAGAGGTGAAAAATGGCCAAAGAGATGTCTGAAGAGGCAATCTATGCGGAGGCTAAAAGAAGAGTTAAGGAACGGAGGGACTTCTATGGGCACCTCGCCGCCTACGTGGGGGTGAACATCTTGCTGGTGTTCATATGGGCGTTTGCCTCTGGCGGAGGGTATCCCTGGTTCCTCTGGCCATTGGTCTGCTGGGGTGTTTTTGTTTTGCTCCACTACTTACGTATCTTCGTGTTCGAAAGGAAAGGGGATAGAGCAGCTATAGAGAAAGAAGCCGAGAAAATAAGAAAAGAGCAGGATTAGCCCCTCTTTGACACCCCTCTAAAAAGACTGTTATCCCTCCCCAGTCCTCTGCTCCTGGATTAGCTTCTCACCGTGCTCAAGCAGAATTTTGGTTCGTTCCGGGGAGGTCTTTTTTGATTCAAGGTAGGTTTTTAGGGCATCGAGGGGGGTTATTTCTTCGGCAGTCCACTGCCCCAGTCTGAGGCGGGTCTCCCGCTTTATATCCTTGGCGATGGTAAAGTAGTGGGCTTCTTTAACCGCATTCCTGATGTCATTGTCTCTGAACTGACCTTCAATCTCCGCTGGCAGGCTAATGTTCAGCCTTACTATGGCACCCCCGACCTTTTCTGCCTGTTCGGCGATAGCCCTGAGCACGGTGGAGGTGGGGTCGATGTCCGGTGGCTCAATATTGACATCAATGGTGAGAAAGCGGCGTCCACTCAGCGGGTGGAAGTCAAAGGAGACCTTCCGTTTACCGCTTTCCCTGTCTGGCTCAATTTCTACCAGGTAGAATCCCTTGTCATCTTCTTCCTCGCTGAAATCCAGACGCTCCAGGCTACCGGCATAGACTACCGGCGGGCTATCCGATAAGACCTGGTGCTTGTGAATATGACCCAGGGCGATATAATCAAAGGCAGGATGGGTAATATTGCTTACCAGCAACACATGCTCTTGGCCTATAGTCATTGAACTCTCCGAGCCTACCCTGGCTCCGGAGACCCAGACATGGGCAGCTAATATGGCCGGTAGCTCGGGG
>DAOVGW010000021.1 GCA_030672225.1 Dehalococcoidales bacterium
AATACTAGCAAGCTTCTTCACCCCTTGATTACGCCAATAGGTCTTGTTCGGGCAACAATCTTGGAGATGCCGGCATTATGAGTAACACCGACCACAGAGGTTACATCCTTGTAGGCCTCGGACGCCTCCTCGGCAAGCCCGGAGAGGCTGCCTGTCCGCACCGTTATACCACGTGACTCAAGTGCCGCCATCACATCTTTCCCCCTAAGATGCCGTTTGGCAGCAGCCCGGCTTTGAATCCTGCCGGCACCGTGGCAGGTGGAACCAAAGGTCTCTCGCATCGCCTGCTCGGTCCCAATAAGCACATAGGAAACCCGCCCCATGTCCCCAGGGATGAGAATTGGCTGTCCTATTCGGGAGTATTTCTGCGGCACATCGGGGTGACCGGCAGGGAAGGCCCTGGTAGCACCCTTGCGATGGACACATAGCGTCTGCTTCTGGCCATCAATAGTATGTTCCTCTATCTTGGCAATGTTGTGAGCCACATCATAGATAAGCTCCAGCCCGGCGTCCTCTTCGCCTATACCCAGTACCCGGCAGAAGGCCTCTCTCACCCAGTGAGTAATGCACTGGCGGTTGGCCCAGGCATAGTTGGCGGCACACCTCATAGCCGAAAGATAGGCTTGCCCTTCGTCAGAGCTTATCGGACTACAGGCAAGCTGGCGGTCAGGTAGCTCAATTCTGTACTTCGCCATTGCCCTGACCATTTCCTTAATATAGTCACCGGCTACCTGATGCCCTAAGCCGCGGGAGCCACAATGAACAAGCAGCATAACCTGCCCAAGCTGGTCAATACCCATAGCTTTAGCAATATCTGTTTCATATATGTGGTCCACCACAGCCACCTCAAGAAAGTGATTCCCAGAGCCCAAAGTCCCCAGCTGTGGTATGCCACGCTCTTTGGCTCTACTACTGACACGGGCTGGGCTAGCATCAGCCATCTCGCCCCCTTCCTCAGTAGTTTCCAGGTCCTCCAGCCGACCATATCCCTTGTCTACAGCCCAGCGTGAGCCATTGACCAGCACCTCGTTAATCTCCCCGGGACGCAGCCTTATCTTACCTCTTGAGCCCAAGCCTGAGGGGACATTCTCATAAAGGGCATCTATGAGCTCCTTTATCTTAGGGCTGACCTCTTCTTGGGTCAGGTTGGTCCGCAACAGGCGAACCCCGCAGTTGATGTCAAAGCCAACACCACCCGGCGAGACCACGCCGTCTTTTGTGCTCATGGCGGCTACGCCACCTATGGGAAACCCATAGCCCCAGTGGATATCAGGCATAGCCAGAGAATAGCCGACTATACCAGGCAGAAAGGCGACATTGGCTACCTGCTCCAGCACCTGTTCTCCCAGGATGTGCTTCAGCATATCCCGGTCGGCATAGATTAGCCCAGGCACGCGCATGCCTGCCTTGTAGCTCTTTGGTATTCGCCAGCGGTAGTCATCTACCTTCTCCAGATGTCCAAGCCACCCAGCCATAACCTCACCTCCTAAACATCAAAAATAACCCGTACCTCGCTCTTCTCTTGGTCCACTTTGAGCATATGATAGGTAGCTGACTTGACCCCTATCTTCAACTGATGGCGGGACGGGTCATACTTTTCACCATAACATATTGCCTTCAATCGCTTTTCACCAAAGTCACTTATATCAAACCTTTTAAACAGAAGCATTTCAACATCAAAGAAATATATCAGGCTGTTAAGCCACTGGAAAAGTAAAGCCTCTAGGTCATCCTCACTTATCTCCAGTCGGCGGGACTCAATTTCTTTTACCGTCCTAAGCTCGGTGATAATAGAGAACATGCCATAAGCAGCGTTAGAAAACGCCTCGGCTAAAGTCTTGCCATAAGCAATCAACCCCATATCGGCAGTATGCTCTATAAACTGAAATCTCTTCATCTTTACCAAAAGAGCCCATCACCAGTATAACCCTAACAGAAGATGCTGGCAGTGGTAGCTAAAAGACCTGATTTCAGATACTCTTCCTCTTTGTGGAGCGGGTGATGGGATTCGAACCCACGACGTCTTGCTTGGGAAGCAAGCACTCTACCACTGAGTTACACCCGCCAAAATCATAGCTATTTTAGCCCAAAGAACAATAGCTGTAAAGAGGAGAACTTAACCCGAATCAGGCTACTGCGGTCTCACCAGAAAGACCGGGGTAGAGACACCTAACATAACCTTCTCGGTGACACTGCCGTAGGCCCAGCGGCTGATTCCAGAGCGGGCATAGATTACCATAACGGTGAGGCTAAAATGATTTTTATCGGCATAGTCAACAATCCCATCAGCGGGCTTGCCCAGTAGCACTTCTGAGCGCACCTTAAGGCCAGCATCCTTAAGCCGTTTCTCTACTTCTGCCAGATATGACCCAGCTACTAGTTTGCACTTAACCGTTTCTTGTTCTACATGCTCCTCCCAACTCAGAGGCATAGCAGGAGGATAGTCTGATGAGATGACCGGGGGGCCGCAAACCCTAAGCAGAACCACATCCACTAGCTCAGTGCCCCACTGCTTCGCCAGCGTTTCAACATGGGGAAGCACCAGTTCAGCTAGCTTTGAACCATCCAGTGGCACCAGTATTTTTCTTATTGGTAATTTGTCATGAATAATCTTCTCGGAAACCCCTGCCCGAACCAGCCAGACAGGGACCTTCGATGCCCGCAGCACTCTATAAGCCACGCTCCCCATTGCCCAGCGGTTAATTCCAGAGCGGCCATGGGTTGCCATAAGGATAAAATCAATGCCGTTCTTATCAGCAAAACGAAGGATTTCTTCAGCCGGGTTGCCCATAGCCAGTTCACCCCGTGCCTCTACTGTCCCCTCACTCAGTTGAACCCTTTCTGGCTGTTGCATAATAATCTCAGCTGCCCGCTCAATATAGGCGCGACGCATGGGTATCAACCCCTGTTCCTGCGGGCTATACACATTTAGTAGAATCACCTCTACCCCTAGCCTGCCAGCAAGCTCTTTGGCATAACTAAAGACTAGCTCAGCCAGCTCTGAGCCGTCCAGGGGGACCAGCATCTTCTTGTACATTCTCAGACCTCCAACTATCAATCTAATAATATACTACATTTAAGGGAAACTCAACCCGCTCACTAGCGGACATTGCACCGCACTAAAAGTATAAGGTATAATAAGCTCCATTAAGCAGACTGCGCCATATCCGAATGACAAACTAGGTAAAATGGGATACCAAGAACACAAACAAGAGGCGCCTAAAAGCGTAAACTGCGCCGTCCTCATCATCTCCAATACCAGAACCGAGCAAAATGATGAATCTGGTAAGCTCATTATACGGGCGCTTAAGAGAAACGGTCATCGGGTAGTGTCTTACTGCATTTTGAAAAACGATGCCGACTCAATCCGCAAGAAACTGGATGAGCTTCTTCAAGAAGAAAGTCTGCAAGTCATTATTACCAGCGGGGGCACCGGAATAAGCCACCTGGATGTTACTGTGGAGACAATAACCCCATCTCTGGAGAAGAAACTGGATGGTTTTGGAGAACTCTTTCGCTTTTTGACCCACCAGGAGCTAGGCAGCGGCAGTATCATGAGCCGGGCAATAGGCGGTGTCGCCAAAGGGAAAGTTATCCTCTGCCTTCCGGGCTCGGTTGGAGCAGTAAGCTTGGCGATGGAGCAAATTATCTTGCCTGAAATCGGGCATCTAGTCAGGGAAGCGACAAGATGAGACCATTTGGAGCACTGACTTCTTTTTCCGAAGCCACAAGAATAATCGACGCCAGCATAGAACCAATCCCGAGAACCGAGACAATCCGCATTGATGACGGCTTGGGCAGGGTGCTGGCAGAAGACTTAATCGCCACCCGAAGCACACCCCCATTCAACAGAGCGGCTATGGACGGCTACGCCGTCAAGGCAAAAGATACCTTTGGCGCTTCCCGCGAGAGCCCCAAGCTGCTTAATGTGGTTGATGTTCTATACGCCGGGTCAGTGCCTCAAAAAAAGGTGGCCGCCGGAGAGTGTATCCAGATTGCTACCGGGGCTGTACTGCCAGCCGGTGCCGACTCCGTGGTTATGATTGAAGATGTCGCCAGGGAAAATAGTCGAATAAAGCTATTCAAGCCGCTCTACCCGGGAGCCAATATCGCTCTAAAGGGGGAAGACATAAAAAAAGGGGAGCTGATTCTCAAGCAGGGCACCCTTTTGGCACCGGCCAAGATAGGCGTAATTACCTCTCAGGGGATGCGCCGGGTCAGAGTATATGAAAAACCGAAAGTGATGGTAATCCCCACCGGCGAAGAGATAGGCGAACTGGGTAAAAAATTAAGACCGGGGCAGGTCTATGATATTAATTCTTACACACTGAGTGCCGTGGCAAAAGAAAGCGGTTGCCTGCCTGTTAAATCCAATATTGTAAGCGATAACATCCCCGAAATCAAAGCCACCATCAGCGAGGCACTGAAGAGCGACTTTGTGATTATCTCTGGCGGCTCCTCTGTGGGCGAGAGAGACCTTCTGTTTGGCATTCTTAAGGAATGGGGACAGGTTCTCTTTCACGGCGTTCAGATAAAGCCGGGCAAGCCAACCATGTTTGCCATGGTAAGAGGAAAACCGGTCATGGGAATGCCTGGCTACCCCACTTCCTGCATGATGAACGCCTACATATTCCTCAAGCCGGCGCTGAGAAAGCTGGCTCACCTGCCACCGAAAAAAGAGCTAACCATTGACGCCAGACTCGGCGAAAGAGTTCTCGGCAGTGTCGGGCGTAGACAGTTCCTGCCGGTCATGGTCGAGGCAGATATTGCCATCCCTATATTCAAAGAATCGGGAACAATAACGGCCACCGCCAGAGCTGACGGCTATATCGTGGTAGCAGAAAATACCGATACACTGGAGAGGGGCGAACCAGTCACGGTAACGCTCTTCTAAGCTAACTTAAGCTCATCCCCCGCCCTGACCACACCCCCCTTAATCACCCTGGTAAAAATCCCTTCAGCGGGCATTACGCAGGTGCCAACCTGCTTGAATATGGCACAGCGGTCGTGGCATTCCTTGCCAATCTGGGTCATTTCCAGGATAATATCCTGCCCCACACTAAAGCGTGTGCCAATGGGCAGGGTGAAAAGCTCCATGCCTTCAATGGTCAGATTCTCAGCGAAATCCCCGGGGCCTACATCAGCACCGAGGGCTCGTATTTTATCAATGCTGGTCTGCGACAGCATGCTTACCTGGCGGTGCCAGCCCGAGTCGGCATGGGCATCGCCGACAAGTCCGTATTCTTCCTTGAGAATCCCTTCTTTGATAGCCTTTTTCCTCTGTCCCTTTTTCTCACTTGAGCAAACCGCTATTATTTTAGCCATCTGATTTCGCATCCTCTCCTCTTATATAAATTCCGCTCTTACCACCCCTTTTACTTTCAAGATATATTTGCTCGATAGTCATACCGCGGTCAACAGCCTTGCACATATCATAAATGGTCAGGGCACTGACTGAGGCGGCAACCAGAGCCTCCATCTCCACCCCGGTCTTACCGCTGCACTTTACTGCAGTTTTTATCTTTATGTAACTATCACCCATAAACTCAAAATCAACGGTAACATTACTAATCAGTATCGGATGGCACAGGGGGATTAGGCTAGGTGTCTGCTTGGCTGCCATAATACCAGCCACCCTGGCTACCGCCAGAACATCACCCTTCTTAAGCCCCTGCTGTTTGATTTTATCTAGAGTTTCCGGCTTCATCCTGACACCAGCCACCGCCACCGCCTCACGTACCGTGTCACCTTTCTCGGTAACATCCACCATCCGTGCCTTTCCCTTTGCGTCTACATGGGTTAACTCTGTCATCTCTACCCCCTCTCCTCTCATTCTAACCAAACGCCTCAGCCTCCTATCTGCCACATCTGCCGCTTACTAGGGACAAACTCTTCGCTCAAGCAATGCTGCTCTTTCTTCAAGACAGCCGCCTGGTGCATCAACTTCTTTAGCTCCTCAATACTGGCACCCATGCGCAGCGGCCCTTTTAGGTCAACCTCACTGTCCTCCAGCAAGCAAGGCCGCAACCGACCATCCGCAGTGAGCCGAAAGCGATTGCACTCAGAGCAAAAGCAATCAGTTACTGGCCCAATAAATCCTATAGTCCCCTTGGCTCCCGATAACTGGTAGTACTTAGCCGGACCATTGCCCGACGCTGGCCAGCAAGGCTCCAGCACACCAAGGGGCCTCTGGATAATGGCCATCATGTCCTTGATAGCCACCAGCTGAGCTTTTTCAGCCCCCGCTGTTACCAGAGGCATGTGTTCAATAAATCTTATATGCCAGCCTTGGCTAACGCTCATTTGGGCAAAATCAACGAGTTCATCGTCATTAAAACCCTTTAGAACTACCGTGTTTATCTTTACCGGGTTCAGCCCGACCCGCCTGGCTGTCTCAATGCCACTAAGCACATCCTTCAGCTTATCACCGCCGGTAATCTGCTTGAACTTATCCGCCTTAAATGTATCCAGGCTGATATTAACCCGCTTAAGGCCGGCCGCCTTAAGTTCAGCGGCATACCTACTAAGCAGAATCGCATTAGTCGTAAGAGCGATATCATCAATGCCTTCTATCTGGTAAAGCAACTTCACCAGTGTGCTCAGGTTAGGCCTCACCAGTGGCTCACCGCCGGTGAGGCGGACACGCCTCATGCCCAACCCGACCGCTGCCTGGACTACCCTCCGGATTTCCTCATAGGAGAGAATTTCATCATGTGGTAGATGGGGCACCGACTCTGCTGTGCAATAGGCACAACGCAGATTACAGCGATCAGTAACCGAGATTCGTATGTAATCAATTCGCCGACGAAAAGAGTCAAAAAGGTCTGTCATTTTTCTCTCCCTATTCTACCATAGCCACTATGGCTAAGTTACTGATTTTTCCACAACATAATCCCTGAGTTCAGTAGGCACTTTAGTCAAGTCATTGGTAACCGCCGGCACTATGAGCCTGTGCCCATTCTCCTCCATGATGAGCTGCCCCTCCGGTCCAAGCAAAAACTGCAAAAACTCTACGGCTAGGTCAACTCGGGGAGCGTTTTTAGGGATTGTAACGGCATAGAAAATAGGCTGACCTATCTGTGTCTGGATGGAGCCAAGCTCCCTGCCAACTACCTCAACCTCGGCTTGAGCATAAAAATCGGTGTACTTGACATCTGATAAGTCAATCTGAGATGGCAGCTCAACAAATTTTAAGCCATGTTGCTCGGCAATAGAACGATAGAAAAAGGCATAGTCCAAGTCACCACTCTGAAGCGGAGCAATCAACTCGGTCTCCTTTGACCTCATATACTTACCCCCGTCAGGGCAGTCAGCCAGCAGGCTGTCATACAGACCGGGGACATCATAGTACTGCTCAGCCAGTTGCCATACCAGCAGTGTCCGGTATCCACAAGGGTCAGCATCAGGGTTGGCACGACCATATGCTACCCCTTCCCGGCTCAGTATCTGATACCAGTTATCCCCGTTTATCTCATCACTAAACTTTGACTCATCAGTATAGGCTATAACCATTTGATTGCTGACAAAGATGATGTACCAGTCAGCAAAATCGGGGAACATTAGCTGCTCAATAGCCATATAGTCTGCCGAGCCGATAATGTCAGCTTGCTTGCCCAGTTCGGTCACTTTACGTATTGTAGTACGGCTGCCGGCTGACTCCGTCTCAATCTTGATATCCGGGTGAATGTCCTCAAAGGCATCTGCTACCGCCGCAAAGGGAACACCAAGACTACCGGCATGAAATATAGTAACCGTATCCTTAGTGCCAGTTTGGCAACTGGCCGCCATCAGCATGACCAGCAGTAAGCCAAATATAACGCCAACTAGTTTCTTCAAAAACGCCCCCTTTTAAAATATATGAACTGCGGATGCCTTAAACGTTATGTAAACCGTCATTCCTTCTCTCAAACTCATCTCCTCATATGAGCGGCGAGTGATAAGACAGATAAAATCCGGCGGCACACTTACCGTCAGATAGATAACTGAACCCTTATCAGCTATATGAGTGATGGTGCCGGAAAGAGAATTGAGGGCACTGGAGGCCAGAGGCTCCTTAGAAATCAGAATGTCCTCGGGGCGAATAGTGGCATGTAGCTGACCGCGCAGGTCAGTGACTACTACCAGCTTCGTCCCGCCGACACTAAAAGTAGCCTGCCCGCTTCGGCCATCCTGGACATCGCCTTCAAAGATATTACGAGCCAGGGCAAAACGGGCGACAAACTCTGAATTTGGGCTGCGAAATATCTGCTGGGGGGTTCCCGTCTGGATTATGTGACTGTTACCTAAAACCGCAATCCGGTCGCCCAAGGCAACCGCCTCCTCAAAATCGTGGGTAACGTGTATGGTGGTTACCTTCAGTTGGTCATGCAGTTGTCTCAGCTCTCGCTGAGTCGCCTCCCTTGTCTCCGGGTCAAGGGCGCTAAGTGGTTCATCGAGGAGAAGAAGCTCCGGCTCTATGGCCAAGGCGCGAGCCAGAGCCACTTTCTGGCTTTCACCACCACTTAAGGTAACAGGCTTCCTATTCATAAGATGAGAAATGCCAAGAAGCTCAGCCAGCCGACTGGCAGTGGCTTCTATTTCCTGCTTTGACTCATCCCTATGCTTTAATCCGAAGCATATATTCATAGCCACTGTTAAATGGGGAAAGAGCATATGGTCCTGGTAAGCAAAACCAATGTTTCTTCTCTCCGGACCGAGTAAGGTTACATCCCGGTTATTGACCTTTATCTGGCCACTTTTTATCGGACAAAGTCCAGCAATAGCCTCTAGTAACACTGTTTTACCGGCACCGGTTGGCCCCAGGAGTATGAAATACTCACCGTCCTTGACTTCTAAGTTAATATCCTCAAGAAAGAAGCCGCCCAGAGAAAGACTTAAGTTTTTTATCTCTATCATTTTGCCTCCCAGCGACGGGCAATAGCTCTCAAGGTGACAAATATGACCAGGCATACCAAGACAAGCAAAACTGCTACCGGTAGAGCATAATCCAGACCGAATGTCTCAAACCTTTCGTAAACCAGAATCGGAGCTATCATGGGATTATAGGTCAGAATAAGGACGGCGCCGAATTCACTTATACCCCTGGCCCACATCATCACCGTACCGGATAGAATGCTCCCCCGAGCCAGTGGCAGGGTTACCCGGCGAAAGGACTGCCACGGAGAGGCGCCAAGGGAACGAGCCACCTTTTCCAGTCTGACATCCACCTTCTTAAAGCCCTCTTTGGCTGAATTTATCAAAAAAGGAACACTTACAAAAAGCATGGCGATAACAATACCGGCAACCTCACCAACGAAATCAATGCCTACAGCGTGAAATACCTTGCCAAAAAAGAAGTGTTGGCCAAAGACGAAGAGAAGGGCTATACCCACGGCGCTGTGGGGCACCACTATCGGCAAATCAATGAGCCCTTCAACGAGCCGCTTACCGGGAAATTCATGGCGCGCCAGAAGATAAGCCAGAGGAATGCCCAGCAAGAAGCCAATAACAGTAGCCAGAAGGGCGGTATAAAGGGTAAGCAAGATGGAGGCGACTACTTCCCCTTCTCTAAGCGTATCAAGTAAACTAGCCGGGCTGGATGAGAACATCATCTTAAACAATGGTACAAAGATGAACAACACAATCAATGAGCCCAATAAAATAAACACAAGCTTCATGGGACTCATACCAAGATGCATACCAGCTAAAGACCTCATAGGACACCTCGCCATGTGATAAATGCCAGATAAAATAAAAGTGCCTCCAAAAGGAGGCACACTACTGTATAGAAGGTATAAATCACCTTCTATACACCCTCCTTTCCAAACACGGGCGGCGCAGAGATTTCCCTCTACACCTTAACCGGTTACCGGCCATAGGCAAAAGCCCTTAGGCACCAGCAACTCGGAGGGCTATATCAAAAAGTTAAGGTATAATAGCCTATCTGGCTAAAGCCAATGTTACCATGCCAGCCCAGCCGTGTCAATAGGACTAAAAAATGAAGCCGGGGCTGTTGGTAACTTCCATTTAATATGCTATAATCATAAAACTTTAGCCCTGCAAGGAGTCAGCCATGCCTAAAGTCGCCATCGTTACTGACAGTATCGCCTGCCTGACCAAGGAGCAGGTTAAAGAGTATGGAATCGGGGTTGTTCCCATAAAAATCATCTTTGAAGACAAGATTTACCACGATGGGGCGGACCTGACCGCATCTGAAGCCTATCAGTTTCTAGAGAGAGCTCCGGAGAAATTTTCAACCTCGCCATCCTCCCCTGTTGATTACGCCAACGCTTTCCGCAAAGTTGATGGAGGGGCAGGGGGCATACTTTGTATCACCCTCTCCTCCAAGATCAGCACAGCGTTCAACATGGCAACCGTGGCCAAAGAGCAGCTCAAGGATGAGCTGCCCCAAACGGCTATTGAGATAATGGATGCCCAGACTGTCACCGCAACCCAAGCCCTTATCGCCTTAGCCGCCGCCCGGGTAGCAGCTCAGGGTAAGGGGCTTGAGGAGGTTACCAAAACAGCACGACTAGTTAGAGAGCAGGTCTATGCGGCTATCGCCCTTGAGACTATCCGCCATGTCTACCGCACAGGACGAATACCCAAGATTGCCGCCCAGGTAGGCTCCAAGCTAGGGGTCAAGCCGATACTAACTATCCATGATGGTCTGGTGCATTTTGCCGGTATCACCAGAACTAAAGAGAACGGTGTCAAACGGATTATTGAAATCATGAGACAAAGGGTGGGCACCGAACCTGTCCATGTGGCGGTAATGCACGCTGACACACTTTGGGAGGGTGAGAAACTAAAGGAGCTTGTCTCATCCGAGTTTAACTGTGTGGAATTATTTCTTACCGAATTCAGCCCTGTAATGGGCTATGCCACCGGCCGCGGCATACTGGGACTTGCTTTCTATTCACTGCCTCATGAGTAATGTCTAGAGCAGTGTCGGCACATCCTTGCCTGCCTCTTCCGTCCGCTCAACCTTGCTCGCTTTCACCTTCTGTCTCTTGCTGATTTCCTTAACCAAGCTAGCCGACTTACTATAGTAGCTTCTCACTTTTTCAACATCACTGAGCTCTGACAGGACTAAGGTTATATCAAGCACACCCTTCCCCCTGGGGTAGTCCCCATTTCTGATAACAGCCTTTGGCACTATATTCTTGAGATGCTCGCCAAGTTCCTTAATGAGGCCAACATTCATCGCCCTGGCCGCCGCCGAAACTAGATACAGAGCCCGACAGGCGTCTTCGGGCTTACACCCGATCGATAGCTCGCTTATAGCCTCATCCATCGCCTGGAGACCCAGATGAGTCTGGGCACTCTTCTTCACGAAGTTATCCGTCCATCGAAAAAGTAGTGTCCTAAGTGGTAATGGTGATTTACCATAGCCAATGGCTGTCCAACCAGCCAGGGTGTTCATTATATCTCCGGCATCAAGCATTCTGGCACCGATGTGCTTCGCCTTTTTCTCCTCGCCAGCGCAGAGCAGATTATAGAAAGGTTCAACTATCAAGGAATTGATTTTAGCTAGGTTGTTTTTCAGTGAGAAGTCCTTCCTGACATATCTTTGATTGTCAAAAAGGATGACCGCATCAGCCACTGAATAGATAGACTTGAGAAATACAGCTGTGTTATAGAGCGCCCTTTCCTCCGCCTCCTCTTCATGCTCAAAGGGAAGGGCAGCCAGGGCATAAACCGGTTTATCAAAGCGCTGCTTCAGCACCTTGGCCATGACCGGTGTTGCCCCCGAGCCGGTGCCACCAGCAGTCCCGGTCACCAGCAAGAAGGCATCCGCTTCAAAGAACCGTTTAGTGATTCTCATGGCATCAATAACCTTATCAGCGTCTTCCTTGGCTATCTCGGCACCAGCCTCGCTTATCTTAGCCGCACCATGACCGTGAGTCCTGCCGGCACCGATGAGTATTCTATGCTGGTATTCAGCCTTTATAGTGTATAGCTCGGCTAGGTCAGCCGAATCCGTATTGACAGCAAAGGCGTCAATAACTATCTCAATACCACGGTGGCGGCGTGCTCTTTTATTCAGTCGGGCAAATTCATCAGCAATCCTACCACCACACTGCCCGAAACCAACGACTACTAGTTTCATATCTCACCTCCTTAGGTCCCGGATTTGAAGTCTAGTCCTAAATTACCTCTTTGTCAATGCAGCCGCTAGCTGTAAAAGCTTTGCCTTAGAAGATGTTGACAGAGAGGTTATAAAGGTGGTATCCTAGTTTGCTTTTTATTTTTGAACTGGACCCTTTGGCATAGGAGTAAGCAGTTGCTAACAAACTATGGCTATATCGCCTTATTGCTGGTCGTTGCTGTCTTCTTTGCCTCCTCATTAGTTCTTGTTCCTGTTCTTCTCAGGCGGTTCAAGATTGTGCCCAAAAAGCCCAACCCGGTTAAGGCCTCCACCTTTGAATGTGGTATGGAGACCATAGGTAGGTCATGGGTTCAATTTAACTTCCGCTATTACTTTTATGCCCTCATTCTCATTGCCCTTGATGTTATGGTTGTCTTTCTCTATCCCTGGGCAGTTGACCTCCGTCAGCTGGGGGTCTTTGGTTTTACCGCAGCACTTATCTTTATTGCCATTATTGTTGTCGGCTATATCTATGCCTGGCGGAAGGGGGTCCTGGAATGGCAGTAAGCAAAAGATACAGTTACTCTGATACCGAACTTGATAGATATGAGGGTGGGGTAATAGAGGCACTAAAAGCAAGGAGCGGGGAGGCTATCCCTGACCCTGATGAGTGGCTGGATGAAGACTTAAGCCAAAATATATTACTCACCACCGTAGATGCCGTCTTGAACTGGGCACGGCGGTCTGCACTCTGGCCGGTGGTCTGTTTTCCAGCCTGCTGTGCCTTTGAATTTATTGCCATCGCCGCCTCTCGTTGGGATTTTGCCCGCTTTGGTATGGAAGTCGTGCGTGCCTCACCGCGCCAGGCTGACCTGATGATTACCGCCGGCACACTTACCTGGAAGATGGCGCCCCAGGTAAAGCGAATCTATGACCAGATGGCAGAGCCGAAGTGGGTAATAGCTATGGGGGCATGCGGCATCAGCGGCGGACTCTTTAAAGGTTCTTACTCGGTTGTGCCCGGCTATAACCGCATAGTCCCAGTTGACGTCTATGTACCCGGCTGTCCACCGCGCCCGGAAACCCTGCTTCATGGGATAATGATGCTGCATAAAAAGATAGCCAAAAGAAGCTTGATGCAGGAAGGCAAGTAACCGATGACAGTAGCCCTTTCTGGAAAAGAGATGGCTGGTAAATTAGAGGCGCAATTTCCGGCAAGTATTATCGAGTCCAGTCGCGCTAGTCTAATCGTCAAGAGTGAGTTTTTATTACGGATAGCCTGGTATTTTAAGGCCACGCCGGGATTTGACTTTGATTATCTTTCCAGTATTACCGCCGTTGATTACGGCAACTACTTTGAGCTAGTCTACCACCTGGTGTCACTAGAGCATAACCACAGTCTGGTGCTAAAAACTCGGTGCTATGAGCGAGATGAGCCGGTAGTCCCATCATTAGTTAGCTTGTGGCAGGGTGCCGATTTTCAAGAGCGGGAGATTTACGACCTTATGGGAATTAGATTTGACGGTCACCCAAATATGAAGCGCATCTTTCTCTGGGACGGTTTCCAAGGGCATCCACTGCGTAAGGATTACTCTGATGGCACTTAAAACCGAGCACTTTGTTCTCAATCTAGGTCCGCTTCATCCCAGCACCCACGGAGTGTTTCGGCTGAGAGCCACCCTTGATGGTGAGGTCATTGTTGATATTGAGCCAGTCCTTGGCTACCTCCACCGTGGCATTGAAAAACTGGCTGAGGGGTGTACCTACAAGCAGAATATCCCCTTTACCGATAGGCTAGACTACCTTGCCTCCATGAGCAATAATTTGCCTTATGTTATGGCAGTAGAGAAGCTAGCTGAAATAACCGTGCCCGAGCGAGCGGAGTACCTGCGGGTCATTATGGTGGAACTGCAGCGCATCGTCAGCCACCTAATAGCCGTGGGTACCTTTGTCCAGGATTTAGGCGCCATGGGGACTCCTTTACTGTACATGTTTCGGGAAAGGGAGAAGATTCTCGACCTGTTTGAGATGGTCTGTGGCCAGCGGCTTACCTATAACTACATGCGTTTTGGCGGTGTTAGCCACGACATTCCTGATGAGTTCTTACCTGCCCTAGCTAAGTTCGTTGACAGAATGCCCGGCTTTATTGATGAGTATGACCAGCTTCTGGCTGAGAATGAGATACTTTTGGCTCGGACTAAGGGAGTTGGCATTCTACCCAAGGATCTAGCCATAAATATCTCGGCCAGCGGTCCGGTGCTCCGTGCCAGCGGGGTTAAGTGGGATATTCGCAAGGCAGACCCCTACTCTGTATATGACCGCTTTGAGTTTGACATTCCGACCGGCAGTATCAGCGATGCCTATGACCGCTACCGCGTAAGAATTGAGGAAATGAGGCAGTGTGTGCGCATCCTAAGACAGGCCATGGAGCAATTGCCCAAGGGCAAAGTGCTAACTGAGGTGCCACTCAAGTTGCGGCCGCCAGCTGGTGAAGTCTACGCCCATATTGAAGCTCCCAAGGGCGAGCTCGGCTTTTATCTGGTGTCAGATAATTCAGATAAACCCTATCGCTTCCATATTAGGGCACCGGCCTTAATTAACCTGACGGCTCTTCGGCAGATGCTCATTGGCTGGAAACTGGCTGATGCTATAATCGTCTTTGGTAGCATTGATATCTGCCTAGGCGAGGTGGATAGATAGTGGCTATACTCAGTGCCAGCCCTAATTCATTTAGCCAACTAGCGGTGCTTTCCTCCGACTGGCCGGGAGGCTTCTGGCTTCACTGGGTGTTCTTTACTGTCATTATACTGGCTTTTGTCTTAAATACCGCCCTTATATTTATCTGGCTTGAGCGACGAGCTCTCGGTCGTCTCCAGGTTCGCCTTGGCCCCAACCGCGTTGGACCCTTCGGTCTTCTCCAGCCAATAGCCGATGTCCTCAAGCTACTAACCAAAGAAGACATGATCCCAGCTAAAGGGGATAAACTGGTTTTTTGGCTGGCACCGCTGGTTGCCTTTGTTCCGGTGCTGATGATTTTTGCCGTGATTCCATTTCAGAGTGGGGCGCTGCTGGCTGACCTCAATATTGGCATCCTCTATGTGGTGGCCATCAGCTCAGTGGCAGCAGTGGGGGTATTTATGGCCGGCTGGGCTTCCAATAATAAGTACTCCCTTATCGGGGCAATGCGAGATGTAGCCATGCTAATCAGCTATGAAATTCCAATAGTGCTCTCTATTGTTGGTGTCGTCTTAATTACCGGTTCTCTGTCACTGACTGAAATTGTCGGGGCACAACAGAATATCCCCTTTATTTTACTTCAGCCACTGGGGTTCCTCATCTTCTTCCTCGGCTCTCTGGCTGAGAGTAATCGTACTCCATTTGACCTGGTGGAAGCTGATTCAGAGCTTGTAGCCGGTTATCATATTGAATACTCCGGGATGAAGTTCGCCACACTTTTCCTCGCCGAATATGCCGAGGTCATAGCTATGTCAGCGCTAATGACCACTCTTTTCCTAGGCGGCTGGCAGGGGCCTCTACTGCCGCCTATCATCTGGTTTTTGACTAAGGTATTTGCCGTTTTCTTGCTCATCGTGTGGATACGGAGCACGATACCACGCCTGAGGATAGACCAGGTAATGGCCTTTGCCTGGAAGTTCCTGCTACCTCTGGCACTAATAAATTTGCTTATCACCAGCCTGCAGATCGTATTCTGGCCCGAGGCTTCTCCCTGGCTAATAGTGTTTTTGAATTTGGTAGCAATGGCGGTTTTAGTACTTTCATGGTCAAGGTTTTTCAGGCTAGGAGGGGAAAGAATTGAGGTTTGAGCGCTACGGTAATGGCATAGCCAAGGGAATGGCTTTAACCCTAAAGCACCTGTTTAGAAAGCCGATTACCACGCAATACCCAGACGAGAAACTGACTGTTTCTCGCCGAATTCGGGGTAATGTGCTTGCCTGGTCCCAGGAAAAGTGTATCGGTTGTTATACCTGTGCCCAGAGCTGCCCTCATGGCTGTATTGATATCGTGACTTCTGAGAAGGGAACTAAGGGATTGGTTCCGGCACCGTGTAGCCATACCTGCCCGGCTCATGTGGATGTACCCCGTTATATTCGCTATATTACTGAGGGCAAGCCAGATGAGGCGGTAGCCGTAATCCGGGAGAGAATTCCCTTCCCTGCGGTCTGCGGTTACATTTGCGCCCATCCCTGCGAAGCTGCCTGTAGCCGGGGGCAGATAGATGAGCCAATCGCTATCCGCATGCTCAAGCGGTTTGCCGTTGATAATGATAGCGGCCTATGGAGGAAAAGGTCAAAGATTGCTTCACCCAGCGGTAAGCAGGTGGCAGTTATTGGCTCAGGACCAGCAGGACTCACCGCCGCCTATTACCTGACTAAGCTTAGCGGTCATTCGGTAACCGTCTTTGAGGCCTTACCTAAGCCAGGAGGTATGATGCGAGTTGGTATTCCGAGCTATCGGCTGCCCAGGGATATACTTAAAGCCGAGATTAAAGAGATAGAAAATGTTGGCGTTAAGATAAAGACAAATACCAAGGTGGATTCACCCCAAAGCCTCCTTGGGCAGGGATTTAACGCTGTTTTCGTAGCCATTGGAGCCCACCAGACTACTGGACTAGGCGTTGCTGGTGAAGATGACCCCAAGGTATTGGGTGGTACCGACTTCTTAAGAGAGGTCAATCTAGGCAAAGAGATAAAACTCGGAAACAGGGTAGCCGTTATCGGTGGCGGTAATACTGCTATGGACTCGGCAAGAACCGCCATTCGTCTTGGGGCTAAAGAGGTAACCATCGTCTACCGGCGGACTCGGGCAGAAATGCCGGCTAGCTCGGAAGAAATTGAGGAGGCTATTGAGGAGGGAGTAAAGTTCCTCTTTCTGGCAGCCCCGTCACAAATAACTAGTCCGGACGGGGAACTGGAGCTAGAGTGTCTTCGCATGAAGTTAGGTGCCGAAGATTTAAGCGGTCGGCGGCGGCCTGAGCCAATTACGGGCAGTGAGTTTACCATGAGCTTGGATAACATTATAGCCGCTATTGGTCAGCGTCCAGTGGTACCAGCTTCGTTTAATCTAGCTACTGAACGAGGCGACAAAATCCAGGTTGACCCCGATACGCTGGTCACCGACAATAAGGCGATATTTGCCGGCGGTGATGCTGTGCTCGGGCCGGCCACAGTTATTGAGGCCATTGCTGCCGGCAGACAGGCAGCCATTTCCATAGACAAATACCTGGGCGGCAGTGGCATTATTGATGAAACACTAACGACGCCTGAGGAAATAATAGACCGCCCTGGCGGACCTAAGGAAGGATGGCGCCCCAAGATAGACGCCATCTCACATGAAAAACGGCTTTCCAGCTTTTCAGGGACAGAACTTGGCTGGAGCAAGCAGTCGGCGAGCGAAGAGACGCAGCGGTGCCTTCGTTGTGATATTACCTATGAAGTAGAGAAGTACCAACTCCGTGGTGGGCAATGCATCTATTGTGGCTTATGCGTTGAGGCCTGTCCCTTTGATGCCCTGTTTATGGGTTATAGCTATGAGCGGGCTTCGTATCGGCTCCATGAACAACTCTTAAGCAAAGAAGAGCTTCTGCTTTCGGATAAGAGGCAACCCAGCGGTTACGCCCACCCTGAAGTTGAAGAGACCTTACCTAAACAGACTTTACTGATTGACCGAAGGGAGTACTTGACAAGGTAGAAGAATGGGATTAGAAATTGCCTTTTGGGTGCTAGCTGTAGTGGCTATAGCGGCTGCCCTAGCTGTAGTTACGCTGCGCAATGTTTTCCGGGCGGCGCTGTCACTGATTTTATGCTTCCTGGCGGTGGCTGGTATCTTTGTCACCCTCAGTGCCGACTTCCTGGCAGCGGTTCAGATTCTCATTTATGTTGGCGCCATTGCGGTACTAATTATCCTAGCTATCATGCTGACCAGAGAGGTCGAGCGGGGCAGCCTTTCTAATAAGC
Organism: Dehalococcoidales bacterium; assembly: GCA_030672225.1. Lineage (GTDB taxonomy): Bacteria > Chloroflexota > Dehalococcoidia > Dehalococcoidales > ARS1013 > ARS1013. Next base: position 18,046 of record DAOVGW010000021.1, read on the forward strand.
TAGTGGTTCCAGTGCTTATCAGTGCTATATTGTTTTTCGGGGTAGCCACCTTTGCCATGCTCAATACATCGTGGCCTGTAGTCAGCTTGCCCCCTGCGGAGCCTACGACGGCTCTCTTGGCCAGTAAACTTTTCGGCGAAGATGGCTTTATCTTAACGGTAGAGATTGCTGCCATTCTACTACTGGCTACCATTATAGGAGCCATCACTATAGTGAGAGAGAAATAAAAGTCTTTAAGGCTGTGGAGATGCCACCGTGTTACTTGCCACCAACTTAGAAGCTATACCTTAGAGAGGGAACTATATGTCTTTAGGTTTGGAGCATTATCTAGTTCTATCAGCCGCATTATTCTCTATCGGCTTATACGGAGCGCTGACCAAAAGAAGCGCCGTAGTCATTCTGATGTCTATTGAGCTTATGCTCAATGCAACCAACATCGCTCTGGTCGCCTTTTCACGATATATTGTGCCGGTGCTACTAACCGGGCAGGTTTTTACCATTTTCTCTATCGTAGTAGCAGCCGCTGAGGCTACCGTGGGCTTGGCTATTATAATGGCTATCTATCGCAGCCGTGAGACTATAGATACCACCAAAATAGACCTGATGAAATGGTAATAGACTAAAAGGCTTATGGAAACTGTAATACCAAATGAACTGGTCTGGCTTATCTTCTTACTGCCGCTATTATCGTTTGCGGTAATTTCTTTGATTTTAAGACCATTCTTCTCAAATAAGCCCAGGCTCAGCGGTTATATCTCCATTAGCGCCATCTTCGGCTCCTTTATCCTATCAATCTGGGCACTAACAAGTATTCTTTCGGCACCAAGTCACGAGCTAGCAATACCCGACTTTAACTGGCTTGTTATTGATAGTGCCATTACCATTCATCTTGGGCTAATTATGGACTCACTGACAGCGGTGATGCTTATCGTCGTCACCCTTGTCAGCCTCATGATACAGATGTACTCACAGGGCTATATGCAAGGCGACCCTAGTTACCACCGCTACTATGCCTATATGTCACTATTTACCGCCTCAATGCTGGGGCTGGTTATGGTTGATAATCTACTCATAATGTTTGTCTTCTGGGAGCTGGTGGGCTTATGCTCCTATCTCCTTATTGGCTTCTGGTTCCATCGTCCGGCGGCAGCCAATGCAGCCAAAAAGGCTTTTATTGTCACCCGCATCGGTGACTTTGGCTTCCTGGCGGCAATACTGCTTCTTCTTTCCAAGACGGGCACCCTTGATATTGCCCAGCTCCATAGCTTAGCCATAGCCGGAACTCTAGCCGGCACAGTCCTCACCTTGGCCGCCATAGGCATCTTTCTCGGAGCTGTAGGCAAATCAGCCCAATTTCCACTCCATGTCTGGCTGCCAGATGCCATGGAAGGTCCGACCCCGGTCAGTGCCCTGATTCATGCGGCGACTATGGTCGCCGCCGGCGTCTTTCTGGTTGCCCGAATGTTTCCCCTCTTTGAGCACTCTGAAGTCGCCTTGCTTACTGTAGCCATCATCGGGGGCTTAACCGCCATTTTTGCCGCCACTATGGGTCTGGTAATGACTGATATCAAGCGAGTCCTGGCCTATTCTACCATCAGCCAGCTTGGCTATATGATGCTGGGGCTGGGGGTTGGTGGCATAGCCATTGGTATCTTCCACCTGTTTAACCATGCCTTCTTTAAGGCGCTACTATTTCTTGGAGCCGGTAGTGTCAGTCACGCCACCGGGACATTTGATATGCGCCAGATGGGCGGACTGCGCAAGGTGATGCCGTGGACCTATGCTACCTTTCTTATTGCCTCGCTTTCTATTGCCGGCATCTGGCCACTTGCCGGGTTCTGGAGCAAGGATGAAATACTGCTTAGCTCAATTAATAACCAACCCATCTTGTTTTACCTAGCCATGGTCACTGTCTTTATGACCGCATTCTACATGTTCCGCGTAGTCTTTCTCACCTTTGGTGGTCAGTATCGAGGTGACAACTCAGGCAGCCACAGCGCGAGACCCCACGAATCACCATCGGTAATGATTATGCCCATGGTGGTTCTGGCTGTTCTGGCGGTTGGCTCCGGCTGGCTTAATGTCACCGGTGGTTTTAGCCAGTTTCTGGGTGGCGGTGAAACACGTGGCTTCTTTGAAGGCCTTTTCCATGGCTTTACACATACACTACCTGGGTTACCAATTCCATTAGCCTGGATTTCACTGATATTGGCGGGACTAGGTATTCTTCTGGCCTATGCTATCTACAGCGCCAGATGGCTGTCAGCCGAGCGAATTACCAGGCTATTTGCGCCGCTGCACATGCTATTTTCTAGGAAGTACTGGTTTGATGAGCTTTATGAGCATATCATTGCCAGGATAGTATTACTAAAAGGCCTTTTTGCCGGCCTGAAGTTCTTTGATAGCCGGGGTATTGACGGAGCGGTAAACGGGATAGCTCGCACAACAGTGGCTACCGGCAGAGTTATCAGGAAAGCACAGACCGGGCAGCTTCAACTCTACGGTATGTTCATCATCCTGGGCGTTGTCGCCATCATACTTGCCATGTATTTATCGGGTTAAAGGAAGGCTTGCAGTTGGACTTTAATTATCTAACAATCATAATCTTCCTGCCACTGGCCGGGGCAGCTATTATTGCCCTGGTGCCTGGGCTTTCCTCAAGGCTCATTAGGTATGTTGCCGCCATTTTTACACTTGTCCCCCTGGCCATCTCCTTAGGACTGTTCGCCGCTTTCGACAGGTCAGCAGGGGCTGAAGTATTTCAATTTCAAGAAAAGGTCTCCTGGATTCCAGCGATTAATGCCAACTACCATTTAGGCGTTGATGGCCTGAGCCTGCCCCTAGTAGTGCTAATGGCCCTGCTTGGTTTTCTAGCGGTTCTCATTTCCTGGAAGATAAACTTAAGAGTGCGGGAGTACTTTGCCTGGCTGCTGCTGCTTGAGACAAGCATCCTCGGCGTATTCGTTTCCCTTGACCTACTACTATTCTTCATCTTCTGGGAGATAGAGATCATCCCCATGTACTTCCTAATCTCCATCTGGGGAGCCGGCCGAAAAGAATACTCAGCCATGAAGTATGTTCTCTATACTCTGTTTGGTGGTGCCCTGATACTGGCTGGCATCCTAGGTCTCTACTTCACCACCGACCCCCATAGTCTAAGTATGGTGGATATAGCCCAGACCGACCTTGCTCCACTGGTTACCAGCATCCCACTGGCGGCTATCTTCTTCCTGCTACTAGCTGGCTTTGCCGTAAAATTGCCTATCATTCCCTTGCATACCTGGCTGCCTGATGCTCATACCGATGCCCCAACGGCAGTCAGCGTGATACTGGCCGGGACACTGATTAAGATGGGTGGCTACGCTATAATTCGCATTTGCGTCACCATCTTCCCTCAGGCCACCCAGGATTATGCCCCGTTGCTCCTTACCCTGGCGGCAGTCAACGTGGTCTATGGAGCAGCAGTAACACTAAAACAGACCGACATTAAGAGGCTGATTGCCTATAGCAGCATCAGCCATATGGGCTTTGTCCTGCTTGGCATTTTTGCCCTGAGCAAGGTAAGCCTGGTTGGTGCCGGTTTGCAGATGTTCAGCCACGGCATCATTACCGGACTCCTGTTTGCCGTCGCCGGCATAGTCATGCACAATACCAAGGAGCGCAATATCGCCAAGCTGGGTGGCCTGGCTCGACAGATGCCAGCTATAGCTGTCATATTTACCATCGCTGGACTGGGTGCTATGGGCGTGCCCTCCACCAGCGGCTTTACCGCCGAGGTTACCATCTTTTTGGGTGCTTTCTCCAGTAACGTTGTTAGTGGGGTTCCTATCTTTACCATCATCTGCCTGCTGGGTATTCTACTGGCGGCAGCCTACATACTGTGGCTCTTGCAGCGGGTATTCTTTGGTCCGGCGCTTGCGAAATTCAACCATGTTATAGACGCCGACCGTCTGGAGAAGATATATTGCGCTATCTTTATTGCTCTTATCTTTTTGGTTGGTCTTTACCCGATGATTTTGACCGATGTCATTAAAACCGGTATCGCTCCCATAGCCGCCCTATTTGGCGGATAAGGGGCTTGATAGTTTTAACTTAGTAGTAACATGGGAGGCAAAGGAGTAAATTTTGAATCTTGAGCTACTTCTGCCAGAGCTAAGCCTTCTTATTACCGCTATAGCGGTAATCATGCTTGACCTTTTTACCGAGCGCAAGGGACTGCTGGCAGTGGTCAGCATAGTTGGTTTAGCTATCGCTGCTGGCTTTGCCATAACTATGTGGGGCACGGATCCTCAGGCTATCTTCAACAATATGCTAGCGGTGGATAACTATGCCCTTTTCTTCAAGCTGTTGTTTTTAGGTATTGCCGTCCTCGTTATCCTGGTCTCGGTAGACTATGTCTCCAAGTTTGTCCACTTCCGCGGTGAATACCACGCCCTGGTACTTCTAGCCACACTAGGCATGATGCTGATGGCGGCGGCCACTGACCTAATCTCCATCTTCGTGGCTCTAGAGCTGGCTGCAATCTCCTTCTATGTTCTGGTCGGCTTTCTTAAAGACAAAAAATCAACCGAAGCCTCTTTGAAATTCGTTTTGCTGGGGGGGATTGCCTCGGCAGTGCTGCTCTTTGGCATGGCGCTCACCTTCGGCTTTACCGGCACCACCCAACTCCCCGAAATCGCCCTGGCAGTCCATGAGATGAGTGCACAGGGGCTTCTATCTAACCCGGGCCTTATACTGGGCATAGTACTGATGATAGCCGGCTTCGGCTTTAAGATTGCCGCCGTACCCTTTCACATGTGGGCGCCCGATGTTTATGAGGGGGCACCAACGCCAATAACCCTCTATTTATCGGTGGGCAGTAAAGTCGCTGGCTTTGCCGTCATCCTGCGGGTTTTCTACTCTGCTTTCGCACTGCCAGAGACGCTGAGCCTGGATTGGGGGATGATATTTGCCATACTTGGCGCCATAGGTATGACACTGGGCAATGTAGTCGCCATCCAACAGGCTAACATTAAGCGTATGCTGGCTTACTCCAGCATCGCCCACGCCGGTTATATAATGATAGGACTGGCCGCCATCGGGCTATCCATCGGGCTATCACCAACTACGGATACTCTAGCCCCTCTAGCCCAGAGCAGTATTCTCTTCTATGTAGTTGCCTTTGCCCTGGCTGACCTAGCCGCTTTTATCTCGGTTATCGTTATTTCGGGTAAGCTCGGTAGTGACCAAATTTCGGACTATGCCGGCATGGGAAAGCAGGCTCCACTAGTGGCTTTAGCCCTGACCCTGGGGCTTATCTCCCTTATCGGGCTGCCACCAACCGCCGGCTTTATAGCCAAGTTCTACATCTTCAGCGATGCAGTTAACAACGGCCTATTATGGCTGGTGATTATCGCTGTCCTAAATAGCGCCATATCAGCCTACTACTATCTCAGGGTGGTAAAAGTAATGTGGCTTAATGAGCCAGCTCGTGAGGGGAAGGTGCCTTCCTCTCTAGCTCTTCGGCTGGCTCTGGCTATTTCCTGCCTCGGCATCCTGCTTTTGGGCATTGTCCCCACCATTGTAATGAAGCTTGCCGAAATGGCAACCAGTATGTTCGGCTTTTAGCTGGATTATTTATTAACCCTTCGGGCTTGAGCCCTCTAGGGCGAAGCCTCACCCCTCGAAGAGTCTTCGACCTTAAAGCACCCAGAAAAATCGAAGATTTTCCCGGGGACCCGCTTTATCCCCCTCTCCTTACGTTCCTTGTCTTTGCGAGGAGCCGAAGCTCTGAGTGTAGCGAAGAGTCTGCGACGAAGCAAACTAGAGGATGAAGACGAGATCGCTTCGCCCTTCAGTAGAAGGGCTCGCAATGACACAGCGGACAGTATGTGAGAGGGGGAAATATCGGTTAACTAACAGCGTATAATAGGATGAGTAGTTACTTAACAAATAATTAGCTACTCAGATTCGGAGATGATGTGTCAGAAATGAGCAATACTCAGGAAAAGAAGATTGAAAATGTAAGCATCGCCAGGTGTGCCCTGTTTGGAGCCATTGGGTTTGGGATTGGTGGGCTTATCGGCGGCGTGGTTCCGGCGATGCTTTGGCTTCCCATGGGAGCGATTGGAGGAGCATCGCTGGGGCT
>DAOVGW010000038.1 GCA_030672225.1 Dehalococcoidales bacterium
CCCTCCAAGACTTACATGCATAAGACCAGGGACGAATTCAATCTCTTTGGCCTTCTTATAGTAAGTAACACCCTGAACCAGCGCCGAGCTACAGTTACCCACCCCTATTATGGCTACATTTATACTACCCAATTTTCAACCTCCCTTCCTGTAAAAGCTAACTAGACCCTACTTCCTTCTAAGGGCCACCCAAACTATGAATATAGCTATTTTATAAGCAAGTTGTCAAGAGTCTGAGGCGCTTTGCCGACTACAAACAGGCTAGACAAAGACCTTCTCCGGTCGCCACTGCCCGCTTTCAGGATTAAAACTCAGCACAGCTAAAAAACAGCCGTCCCGGCTATAGGCACGGCACCGCCCTTCAAAGCCAGTCCCATCTGGAGCATCCCCCAGAACAAGAGGGCCGCCATTCCTTAGCACCGGCTCCTGCTCCTCACTAACGACCACAGCCGCCCAATGCGATAGCACAGTATCCATCGGATAGACTAGGTCCTGCCAGGAGTTATAGCTAAAGGCATTCTCAAGTTGTAAAGGTGAAACGGCGTCTTTTATATCAAAGGGGCCATACCTTGAACGAACCAGACTCTTCAGATGAGCACCACAACCCAGAAGCTCACCTAAATTATGAGCCAGTGAGCGGATATAGGTACCCCGGCCACATTCTACCTCTATGGTCACCAGCGGCAGTTTAAAGTCTATTAGCTTAAGCTGGTAGATTGCAACCTGCCGGCTTTCCCGGCTAACAGCAATGCCGGCTCGGGCTAACTCATAAAGTCTCTGGCCGCGATACTTCAGAGCGCTATACATTGGTGGCATCTGTTGTATTAAACCGCAGAAAGAGCCAAGTGCCGTCTCAAATTGCCGCCGACTAATCCGAGAGGGGTCTGCCTGCCGAATAATCTTACCGGTAGCGTCATAGGTATCTGTAGCCACCCCCAGTTCAATCTCAGCTCTATACACTTTGCTCCAGCCCAGCAGAAACTCAATAACCCTTGTTCCCTGACCAAGGCAGACTGGTAAAACGCCACAAGCCTCCGGGTCAAGGGTGCCGGCATGGCCAACGCGCCGCTCTCCACTCAGCCGCCTGACCAAAGCCACCATGCTAAAAGAGGTCTTGCCTGAGGGCTTATTGATATTTAGTATACCATCCATAGCTAGCCCCTGTTTTCAGCCTCACTAACCCGGTCAATCAGCTCCAAGATATGAGCTCCCCGTTCAATAGAATCATCCCACTGAAAGTCAAGTTCAGGAACGTGTCGCAACCTCAAACGCTTAGCCAGCTCACCACGAAAAAATCCTGAAGCAGCAGTCAGTACACGCAGTGTCTCTTCCTTCTTTTCCTCACTACCGATACAACTAACAAAGACCTTGGCAGACCTCAGGTCAGGTGAGGTGGAAACCTCGGTGATAGTAACAAAACTGTCAAGCCTTGGGTCCTTTACCTGGCGTTGCAGTAACTGGCTAATTTCCTGGCGAATGAGGTGGTTCACCCGCTCAATACGACGTGTCATAACTTCCTCCTAGCCAGCCTTATCCATTCTATAAAACTCTAAAATGTCACCAACTTGAAAGTTGGTAAAATCTTTGATGCCGACACCACACTCATAGCCTGCAGCCACTTCACTAACATTATCCTTAAAGCGCCTCAGACTGCTAACGGAAGACTCAAACACCACCTCATCTCCACGCCGAACCCTAGCCGGTACATCCCGATTTACTTTACCTCCGGTGACATAGACACCGGCTATCTTCCCCCATTTGCTACTGGAAAAGATAGCCCTGACTTCAGCCCGCCCTTCGGTAACCTCAACATAGACCGGCTCCAGCATACCTTTAAGCGCCTTTTCTACATCACCAACCAAATCATAAATCACATCATAGTGGCGGATGTCTACGCCCTCCGTTTCGGCTATCCGCTTGGCTCCAGCCTCAGCACCGGTATTAAAAGTGATGATAAGACCCTTGGAAGCAATGGCCAGCATGACATCACTCTCAGTAACACTGCCGCTACCGCTATGGATAATCCTAACCTTGACCTCACCTACTGCTAGCCGCTCCAGGGAGCTCCTTATCGGTTCAATACTACCCTGGACATCAGCCTTGAGGATAATGTTAAGCTCCTTTACCCGTCCCGAGCTTATCTGGTCAGAGAAACTAGCAAGAGTAACTGCTTTTCTGGCTAACTGTGTCTCCTTGAGGTGTTTCTCTGCCAAAGCCCGCGCCTTGCGCTCATCAGCCACTACGGTCAGCGTGTCCCCTGCTTGAGGCACACTGTGCAAACCAAGGACGACAACAGGGGTAGATGGCTTGCCCTTCCTGAGCCGCCTGCCGGAATCATTAAACATTGCCTTAACCCTACCCCAGGCAGTACCAACTACTACCGCGTCCCCAACCCTCAAGTTGCCATTATGAACTAGCACCGTAGCCAGTGGCCCCTTGGTCCTGTCCAGTCTGGCCTCAACAACCACTCCGGTTGCTACTTGAGAAGGGTCTGCTCTAAGTTCCTCCAACTCAGCTACCAGCAGAAGGTTCTCCAGCAAGACAGGGATGCCTTCTTTAGTTTTGGCTGAAGTCAGAACACAAACAGTATCGCCTCCCCACCCCTCAACAACCAAACCGGCATCAGCTAGCTGTTGCTTAACCCGCTCCGGGTTGGCGTCTGGCTTATCAATCTTATTAATGGCCACCACAATCGGTACTCCAGCCGCCCGGGCATGGTCCAAGGCTTCTAAAGTCTGTGGCATTACCCCATCATCAGCCGCCACCACCAGAACAGTGATGTCGGTTACCTGGGTACCCCTAGCTCGCATGGCAGTAAAAGCTTCGTGCCCCGGAGTATCCAAGAAAGTAATCCGTTGCCCTTCCACCTCTACTTGATAGGCACCGATGTGCTGGGTAATGCTGCCAATCTCAGTATCTATTACATTAGACTGCCTGATAGCATCAAGAAGTCTGGTCTTACCATGGTCAACATGCCCCATGATGGTAACTACCGGCGGCCGTGGCTTTAGATTGTCTACCCCCTCACCCAGGCGTTGCTTTCTCTTAATCTCACCAACAACACCGACAGAGCTTCGAGTTGTGCCGGGTTGCCGGTGAGCCTCATAACCAAAGACACTAGCTACCGCTGCCGCAGCCTCATAGTCAATAACCTGATTAATATTAGCCATGATGCCATTTCTCACCAGCTGTTTGATAACGGCAATGGCGCTAACCTTGAGAAGGTCGGCTAACTGCCTGACACTTAAGGCACTGGGAATCTCAAGTGAGACCATCTCAATGGTGGGAGAACCTTTGCCAGCTTCCTCATCTCCCGGCTCAGTGATACGAGCCTGTTTACTTGCCTCAGCCACTAACCAACTCCCTATCAAGTTTTTTACCAAATTCAATAAGCCGTTCCCGATTCTCCTGGGTAAGACTCGTTCGTAGAGTATACTCCAGCCGGCCAGCCACCAGCCCTGCCTGCCAGCACTTAAGTGTCGGGCACATATAAGCACCACGCCCGGCTTTCCTGTTGTCAGTATCAACCTCTACACCCCCGCCGGGGAGAGCCACCAAGCGGATTAACTGCCGCTTAGCCTTCACCTGGCGGCAAGCAACACATGTCCGCTGCGGTATATGCTTATTAGTAGTACTCGTCGTCTCCATCCCCTTCAATTCCTGCCCCTCGGCGCTGTTTTTTCAGTTTGATACCATCCTCAGCCCTGTCTTTGCCCTGAGCGGCTTTCTTTTTCTTCTTTTTCTTCTTTAATGGGTCACTGGATTTAGGCAAGCCCGGCCTTAGAATATCCTCAGCAAAACGGACTTGCCGTTTTTTGGTTGTTTCTGGCGCTATCCCCGGAATAACGGCTTCTACCGATACTAAACTTGGCTCCACGATTTCCAGGGCTTCCTCCGCAGGCTCCTCACCAACTGCGGTAACCTCTCCCGCCTCAACAGCTTCCGCCTTCTTTGCCTCAGCTTCCGAGGCACTTATAATGTCAATTCGCCATCCGACAAGCTTTACCGCAAGCCTGACATTCTGTCCCTCTTTGCCAATAGCCAAAGAGAGTTGTCGGTCAGGAATAACCACGGTAGCTGTCTCCTCCGCCTCACTAAGCTCAACACTTACCACCCGGGCCGGGCTAAGGGCCTTAGCAATAAAGGCCGCTGGCTCCGAACTCCAGTTAATGACATCAATCTTTTCTCCATTTAACTCACTGGCAATATTCTGTATCCTGATACCACGAAGTCCAACGCAGCAACCAACCGGGTCAATTCCCTCCTGAGCTGCTGCCACAGCTACTTTACTGCGGTAGCCAGCTTCACGAGCCACTGCTTTTATCTCCACGGCGCCGTTAAAAACCTCCGGTACCTCCAGCTCAAAAAGCCGACGAAGTAGACCCGGGTGGGAACGCGATACCACCAGCAGAGGCCCTCTTTCTGACTGAGATACCTCCAGAAGATAGACTTTAAGCCTTTGACCTACACGGTACCTCTCGTTGGGCGCCTGCTCAGGTTGAGGCATCACCGCTTCGGCTCTACCAATATCAATAAATATCTGTCTGGGCTCAACGCGCCGCACCACACCGCTGACAATGTCACCTTCCTTGCCAGCATATTCCTCATAAATAGCACTATACTCTGCCTCATGAAGACGCTGCAGGATAACCTGTTTTGCCGTCTGAGCAGCAATACGTCCGGCATTACGCGGCGTAGCTTCTACCAGAACAGCATCACCAATCTCTACCTCCGGCTTAATTTTACGTGCCTCAGCCAGTGATATCTCACAGCGCGTATCTCGGGGTTGCTCAACCACCGCCTTCTCCGCCCACACCTGAACCTTACCGTTAGTAGGGTCAATCTTAGCCTCAATGTTCTGGTTAGGGACAAAGCTATCCTTACGGTAAGCCGATACCAGCGCCGCCTCTACCGCACCAAGCACCACCTCTTTTGACAGGTTCTTCTCCGCCGCCAGCTGAGTTATGGCAAGCAGAAACTCGCTCTTCATCCCGAAACTAGACCTCCAACCTTGATCTTACAACAAAAAAGTGGGACTTAGCCCACTTCGCTACTTACTACTCCTCTTATTAACAGTAAGTATATCATAATTAACCTCAAGATGCAATAGCCAAACTCAGTAGAAAGCCACTGCCTACTAGCGTTGACACTTGAAAGGCTTCACGCTAACATAGTGGCAAGGAAACTTCATGCTAGCCAAGGTTAAAAGTTGCGCTATAGTCGGCCTGGAAGGGGCTACCGTTGAGGTTGAGGTAGATATTTCCCCGGGTTTACCTTCGTTTATCATTGTCGGCTTGCCCGATGCCGCTGTCCAAGAAGCCAAAGAGCGAGTTCGCTCTGCTATCCGAAACTCCAGCTTTACCTTCCCAATGAAGCGTATTGTCGTAAATCTAGCCCCTGCTGACTTAAAGAAAGCCGGCCCGGCCTATGATTTGCCCATTGCCGTTGGCATTCTTCTGGCTTCAGAGCAGGTATATGCTGATGTCTCTCAAGCCCTGCTCCTTGGCGAGCTTTCCCTGGATGGCAGCCTACGCCATACCAATGGTATCTTACCTATGGTTGCCCTGGCTCACCAGGAAGGGGCTTCTAGTGTTATTGTGCCTGAGACCGATGCCAAAGAGGCCTCCTTAATAGAAGGCGTTAAGATTCTCCCTTTTACCTCACTGGCCCAGTTGGTTAGCTATCTCCGTGGAGAAGTACCACCCCCTGAGTATAAGACGGATAGAGTCCAGGAATATATCCCCCCCGACCAAGGAGTTGCTGACCTGGCTTATATTAAGGGGCAGGAGCATGCCAAGCGTGCTTTAGAGATAGCTGCCGCTGGCGGACACAACATAATAATGTGTGGCCCGCCGGGTAGTGGCAAAACACTGCTGGCGCGCTCGCTGCCGGCAATACTGCCACCGATGACCAATGAGGAGGCCCTGGAGGTTACCAAGATTTATAGTGTCACTGGTCTACTGCCAGCAGATACCCCTCTTATCAGGCAGCGACCTTTTCGTTCCCCCCACTACACCATCTCCAATGCCGGTCTGGTCGGCGGTGGGCACTGGCCAAAACCTGGCGAGATAAGCCTCAGCCACCGCGGGGTCTTGTTCCTTGATGAGCTGCCTGAATTTGGACATTCTTTGCTTGAGATACTTCGTCAACCCCTGGAAGATAAGCTGGTCACCATCAGCCGTGCTAGAGGGAGTGTCACCTTCCCGGCTAACTTTATGCTGGTGGGGGCAATGAACCCCTGCCCCTGCGGCTACTATGGTGACCCTTTCCGGCAATGCACCTGCCCTCTCGGCCTGGTGGCACGCTACCAGAAGCGCATCAGCGGCCCATTTATCGACCGGGTTGATATATTTGTTGAAGTCCCCCATGTTGACTATGAGAAGCTATCTGATGACCGGTTGGGTGAACTATCGGAGAAAGTCCAAGCCAGGATTACCACTGCCCGTGCCAAACAACTTAAACGCTTTTCCAAAAACAAACTAGCCTGCAACGCTGAGATGACACCAACCGAGGTCAGGGAATTCTGCCAGGCAGAAGAAGCCGCCCAGAGCCTGCTTAAGGCAGCCATGAAGCAGCTTTATCTCTCCGCTCGTGCTTTCCATCGCATCTTGAAACTGGCCCGCACCATCGCCGATTTGGATAATGGTGATATAATAAAAGCCCATCACCTGGCTGAAGCCATCCAGTACCGGCCAAGGCGGATGGTTTAGGCGCAAGGAAAATAGCTCCCATCAAACAGAACCTTATGTAAAGTAATCAGGAGGGAAGGGGTAATGAAGAAAGAGGATGAGTCCACCGGACACTGGCTCATAAGGGCGCTAAAGAGACACTTTCTGGCTGGTATTTTAGTTGTCGTGCCCCTCGGTGCCGCTGTAGCCGTTTTGGCCTGGCTCTTTACCAGCATTGACAACATTCTGCAGCCAATGATCGAGGGCATATTCAACAGGGAAATTACAGGACTGGGCTTTGGTGTTGCCATAGTCTTGATATATCTCATCGGCATTGTCGCCGAGAATATCATTGGCGGCAGACTAATCCGCTTCGGCGAGTCGTTACTAACCAGGGTACCGTTGTTTCGGCAGATCTATACCGGGGCTAAACAGGTCATTGAAGGACTCTCCGGGATCGGGTTAAATAAGGCTGCTTTCAGAGAGGTGGTATTTGTAGAATTTCCCAGGGAGGGTATGCAGACGATAGCCTTTATCACCAATGAAATAGCCGACAAATCGGGCAAAAAACTGTTCACCATATATGTGCCCACGGCACCCTTGCCCACTTCGGGCTACCTTGAAATAGTCACTGAAGACAAGCTTATCCGCACCGATATACCGGTTGATGAGGCGATGAAAATGGTTATCTCCAGCGGGATGGTATCACCCGCCGAGATAGATATTGAGGGGACACCAAAGAGTAAAGCACCCAAACCGTAGTTGCTATCTCTCCCTCAGCCCCAGAGCCAGAAGGCACCACCCATAATAAGTAAAACCAGGCCAACGGTAATGGCTATCCGGCCACCTATCTTCAAGGCCCCGAATTCAGGACGCTCGGGGGAATGCTCCATATATTCCCGCACATCTCCCCGGGTGGAGATAGCATTATAATAGCTTTTCTGCTCTCTCCTATCCCAAAAAACCGCCCCGAGACCAAGGAGAATAAACAGCCCACCCATCACCATTAGTATCAATAGGTCCGTCTGCGGCATAGTTAATCTTCCCCCTAACAGGGTGCCCCTCGGCGATAACTATATAGCTTTTGGATGCTTCTTTCAAGCGGACTTAAGGAGTTATTAGGTGATTTCCGCGGTAGCTCCGGCCGTTTCCAGTCTGGCTTTAGCCGCCGCTGCCTCATCTTTGCTAACTGCTTCCTTTACCACCTTGGGAGCCGCCTCTACTAAATCCTTGGACTCCTTTAAGCCCAGGGTGGTCAACTCACGCACTGCTCTAATGACATTAATCTTATTAGCGCCTATCTCCTTTAGAACCACGTCAAACTCTGTCTTCTCCTCTTCAGCCGCCGGAGCTGCTGCTTCAGCTGGTGCCGCCCCAACTGCTACTACTGGGGCAGCAGCGCTGATGCCAAACTCAGCTTCTAGCGCCTTTACCAACTCAGACAACTCAAGCACAGTCATGTTTTTGAGAGCGGCCATTATCTCCTCAGCACCCACCGCCTTCTTGCTCCCCTTTGCCTTTGCTTCCTGAGCCGCCTCAGGTTTTACTGCCGCTTGCTTTGCTGGCGACTGTCGCTTCCCCTTAGCAGTCACCTCACCGGTTTCTTTAACCGGCCCTTCTTTTTTCTCGGGCATTTTATCCTCCCTCCAATTGTTTAATTCTCGCTTGTAATATTCCCATAAAACCCCTTAATGGACTGTTAAGGAGGTTTAGTAAAGAAACAACAGGACTCTGCATCCCGGCCAGGACCTGAGATAGTAGTACCTCTCTTTGTGGCAGTTTAGAAAGAGTGGTTACATCATCCGGAGTAAGAAGCCTATCACCTAGAAAGCCACCTTTAATACCCAGGATTGATTTTGAGCTGTGGATATAGTCAAGTAGAGCCTTAGCCGGCTCGGTTATGTCACCATAGCCAAAAGCAATAGCTACCGGACCGTCAAAGGAGCCGGTTAGAAAACCCTTGCCTGCTCCTTCTGCGGCAAAACGAGCCAGGGTATTTTTGACTACCCTATACTCAACACCTGACTCCCTCAGCTTACGGCGCAAGCTAGTTAGTTCAGAAGCCGATAGCCCCCGATAGCCAGTCAAAACAGCTACATTACAGTTAGTAATAGCCTCTTTCAGCTCACTAATAATCTCCACCTTCTTTTCTCTAGACACTCTTTATCACCTCCTGGCTGCCTTCAAACCGCTTAATAATTTATTTATCAACCTCACCCTCTCTGCCCCTAATAATCCAGCTGGCTATCGCTGAACATTATTCAAAAAATTAAGCCCTTGCGCCCACCGCACAAGGACTCTTTCCCCAGACTGGTCTTCAAAAAGGTCCTTTTTCCTCGGCAGGCAGACAGATTAAGCCTAAACCGGCACCTACTGTCTCAGGATAATACCCAGTAAAAAAATTATTAAATTATTTATCAAGCGGTAGTTAAGGATAGAGTTGTTTTAAGGTCAAGCTTGATGCCAGGTCCCATAGTAGTAGTTAGAAAGGCACTCCTAACATACTGGCCCTTGGCACCACTCGGTTTAGCCCTCATCACCGCCTCAACCACCGCCGCCAGGTTTGCCATCAACTTATCATCCTCAAAGCTAACCTTGCCCAAGGCTACATGGATGATGGCCGTCCTGTCCAGCTTAAATTCCACCCGCCCCTTGCCGGCATCCTCTATTACCCTAGCTAGGTCAGCCGCCGCCACAACCGTCCCCGACTTCGGGTTGGGCATTAGTCCCTTCCTGCCCAGAATCTTACCCAGCTTGCCCACCCTGCCCATCATGTCAGGAGTAGCTATAGCAGTATCAAATTCCAGCCAACCAGCCTCTATCTTCTTAACCAGCTCATCCCCACCAACAAAGTCGGCACCGGCATTTTGAGCCATCATCTGTGCCTCACCCTGGGCAAAAACTAAAACGCGTATTTTCTTCCCCAGACCGTGTGGCAGCAGGGCAACCCCGCGCACCTGCTGGCTGGCATTTCGCGGGTCAACACCCATCCGAAGGTGAAGCTCAACCGTCTCATCAAATTTGGCACGAGCTGTCTTCTTTACCAGCTCAATTGCCTCCTGAGGTGAATAAGCTGCTGTCCTGTCCAGCAGTTTGACCGCCTCTTGATAGCCTTTACTATTTTTTGTCATCGCTTACTTCTATCCCAATCCCCATACTGCGAGCGGTGCCGGCAATAATCCGCTCTGCCGCCTCAAGGCTAATGGCGTTAAGGTCCTTAGCCTTAAGCTCGGCTATCTCACGGAGCTTCTCCCTAGATAACACCATTGGCGGGTCATGACCGACAGCACCGGCTCCCTTCTCCACACCTAATGCTTTCTTCAACAGGTCAGTAGTCGGCGGCGTCTTGGTAATGAAAGTAAAAGACCTATCTGCATAGACAGTTATCTCAACCGGGATAATGGAGCCAGCCTGCTTTGAAGTACGCTCATTATACTCCTTGCAGAAGGCCATAATATTAATCCCGTGCTGGCCTAAAGCCGGCCCTACCGGGGGCGCCGGATTAGCCTGCCCGGCTGGGATTTGCAACTTTATAACCGCTTTTACCTTTTTGGCCACTTATGTCTCCTAACCAGGATATCTAAACTATCCTGTTTAACCGGCAAAAGCCCGGCTCAATATTTCCTAAGGCTTATAATTAGGGCGGGGCGGAAGTTTAAAGCTTTTCTACCTGCAGGAAGTCAAGCTCAACGGGTGTTTCTCGCCCAAATAGGGACAGGAGCACCTTAACCTTACTCTTGCCAGCATCTATCTCGTCCACCGTCCCCATAAAATCAATGAAAGGACCATCAGTAACCCGCACACTCTGTCCCTGACGAAAGCCAACCTTAACCCTTGGCGCTTCAGCTTCCATCTGTTTCATAATCCGGTTGACTTCCTCCTCCTCCAGCGGCGTCGGTCTATTGCCACTGCCCACGAAACCGGTGACGCCGGGGGTATTACGCACAATGTGCCAGCTCAGGTCGCTCATCCTCATCTGAACAAGGATATAACCGGGTAATATCTTCTTAGTCACCGAGCGCCGCTGCCCATTTCTAACCTCAATCTCTTCTTCAGTAGGTATAACTATCTGAGAGATGTCCCCGGCGGCATCCATGGACTTGATGCGCTCAAGAAGATTCTTTCTCACCCGCTCTTCATATCCCGAGTAGACATGAACCACATACCAAATTTTTCTGTCCTCAGCCACAAACAACCTCACTCAATAAATCTCTGTGGAAAGCGAAAAGTCCAAAGTACATGCTTCTTCAGCCCGACTTGGAAACCAACAAGTGCCTAGTCACCAATAAATAGCTTATCAACGAGGAAGCTAAAGCCATAATCAATTGCTCCCAGAATAATACCCGCAGCAACAGCAACAATAAGCACCAAAGCTGTCAAATAGGCGGCCTCTCGTCTGGAGAGCCAGGTCACCTTCTTCAGTTCAGCAACAATTTCGCCAATGAATCTAAATATAGAAAGTCTCTTTTTCGTCGGCGCTTTCATCATTGAAGCCATCTCTAATATCTCTTGGTTGTGCCGGGCTACTTTACCTCTCTATGGAGTGTGTGAGCACGACAACGGGGGCAATACTTCTTAAGCTCTAGTCGCCCGGGGTCATTCCTTCTGTTCTTACTAGTTGTATATGTTCTCTCCTGGCACTGGGTGCAGGCGAGGTGAATGATAACCCTAGCTTCAGTTTTTTTAGCCATACTACTCTATAATCTTGCCAAAGGCTCCGGCGCCTACAGTCCTGCCCCCTTCCCTAATAGCAAAACGCAGCCCTTTCTCCAGAGCTACCGGGTATATAAGCCTTATCTTCATCTTGGTATTGTCACCGGGCATCACCATCTCCACCCCTTCCGGCAA
>DAOVGW010000001.1 GCA_030672225.1 Dehalococcoidales bacterium
ATAGACAGGCAAAAACCTATACCACAGCCTCAATGATGGGTGTCTATAGCTAACTACGGCTGGCACCCAAAATAAAGGTAATGTGCAAAATGCACATCCACATATTAAGACGTGCTCATTAATATCCTTATGTAAAGTAACCAGCAACAGAAGACCCAGCTGTTTGTCTAATGATCTGCAGCCTATTTACCAGTTTCCACACCAGCGATAGGACTTTAACCCTTGCCTATCCTAAACATCTTGGTGCTGCATACGGGGCAAACCCCCTGTGTTGCCGGCTTGCCGTTTTTCATAGTTATCGCCCTGGCGTCCCTCATTTCCCTCTTGGTGCGACATTTAACACAATAGCCCTGCATCAGATACCTCCCTTTTTTGCTATTTGCCCGTAAGGATAAGCGATTCCTCCCCTGCTGTCAAGCAACTCAAGAACTGCTGGCGTATGCCGCCTGTTTCAGTCGCCCCTCAACCACTCCCCAGTTTATGTTCTTGAAGAAGGCTTCTATATAGTCAGCCCGCTTTAACCCATAATCAGTAATAAAGGCATGTTCAAAGACATCCATTACTAAAACGGGGATACAACCAGCCGGATGGCCAGCCTCATGCTCATTAATCCACTGGTTAAAGAGTTTTCCGCCTGCATTGTCCTGATACAGAATGGCCCAGCCGATGCCGCGCATCATTGCCGTACCCTTAAAATCCCTCTCCCAATCCTCATAGCTACCAAAGTCCTCAGCCAGCTTCTTGCCCAGCTTACCCGCTAGCTCCAGAGCCCTTGTGCCACCAAGGTTCCCGAAGTAATACTCGTGCAAGCGCATACCATTAAACTCAAAGCCCATCCGTCGCTTTAGTTCGGCATACTGCGGGCTGTCCACCTTGTCCTCTTTCAATATAGATGTCAGCAAATCCATAAGCTTATTGGTATTGGTCACATAGCCCTGGTAGAGAGTAAAGTGGTTCTTGAGCAGGGTCTTACTAAAACCCTCCGTGCCAATGAGATTACTAAAGTCTTTTGCCGTGTAAGCCATTGGTTTTTCCCCCTTCTCTAGTCTGGCGGTTCCTCATCCTTCAGCATGTCACTAAATACCTCAGCATGGTATATCTCATGGTCTCTTATCCGAAGGAGAAGCTTTTTCAGGTCAGGGTCTTCGGTCTCCTTAGCAGCGTGGTCATATTCGGCAGCCACCTCCAGCTCAATTTTGATGTCAGCCCGGAGCATATCAGCGGTCTTGGTTGACCTATCAACCTCAGTGTGCTCAATCCTTGGGCTACCACCACCATCAACCATCTTCTCGGCAAGCCAGCCAAGGTGCTGCATCTCGTTAATAGCCTGGTCTTGCAGTTGCTTCTTAGCCTCTTCATCGGTTGTCATATACGATTGGAACAAATATTGGAGAATGACGGTGTACTCATGCTCAATGCCCCAGTTAAGAATCTGGGGCATTCTATCCTGGCGAGTACCCCTAAGGTCTCTGGCCCCTTCCTGCCGCACCTTCCCGACAAAGTGTTCAAATTGACCGTGGTGCGCTTCTTCATCAGACAGGATACGCCTCAGCAGCCTTTTTATCTTGGGGTCGCCAATAAGCTTAATATGCTCCTTATACTGGGCTACGGCTCCTTCTTCTAAGGACACACCGTTTTCCATCCACTCAGCCACAGACTTGCCTTCCATAAGCATCTTTCCCCTCCCCAGGCTGGGAGTGCCACCAAGCCCAACTATAGTCTCAGCCAACCAGTCCAGGTGGCGCATCTCCTCACGGGAGATGGCCTCAATCTCACAGGCCATCTCCCCCTCGCCTATGGCATAGGCGTGGCTCAGGTATTGAATAATGGCGCCGTGCTCGTCGGCTATGTCTTTATTCAGCAAGGCGATGATTTTGTCTTTGTCCATAGCTTCCTCCGTAAATACACCTACTTTTGGGCCAAGCTGTTGCTAAATGAAGTTGTGCTCTTTGTGCTTTCTGGCAATAGTTTTAGCCAGATTATCCAGAGCCTTGAAATCCGCTTCTCTTGGAGAACCCTTAATCAGTACCGGGCTCAATAGCTCTACCTTTAGGTTGGGGAGCATCCCGGCAAGTTGTTCAACAGTCCTGCCTCCCCAGCCATAGGAGCCGATGATAGAGACAAATTTCAGCTTCGGCCGCAGAACGTTTGCTAAGAAGGCGGCGTAGGCAGTATTCGGATGTGGACCGGCTAGAACTGTGGGCGTCCCGATAACAATTGTCGCTGCATCCACCAATGCTAGCGCCAGCTTCCCGATGTCAGTTGCTGCTAGGTCGAATTGTTGCACCGTTACGTCCCTCTGGGCTAGGGCTTCGACAAGATATTCAACCATCTTACGGGTGCTACCGTGCATTGAGATATAGGGTAGTACTACGATATTTTTGGGTTCGTCAAAGACCCAGCTATGATACGCTTTCAGGATGAACTCTGGTCTATCATACAGAGGACCGTGACTGGGAGCGATGATGTCAATTGCGTAGTCCTTTATTTTCTCTAAGTTCTTCTGGATGTTGGTCTGGAAGGGCATC
Source organism: Dehalococcoidales bacterium (assembly GCA_030672225.1). GTDB lineage: Bacteria > Chloroflexota > Dehalococcoidia > Dehalococcoidales > ARS1013 > ARS1013. Next base: position 2,529 of record DAOVGW010000001.1, read on the forward strand.
ATGATTTCTGCATAATACCTCTTGGCTGCCTCATAGACCTGCCCTTCATCAGTTACATATAAGTCAGTGGTGGCTAGATGGGAACCAAAGAGATCACAAGGGAAAAGTATTTTGTCTTCCCTCAAGTAGGTAAGCATTGTCTCTGGCCAGTGAACCCACGGAGCATGGATAAATTCTAGTGTTCTACCTCCCAGTAAAATGGTCTCTTTATCGTTGACCGTTATAAATCTCTCTTCCGGAATCATGAGCAGGTCTGCGAGCACCCCTTTACATCTGGGTGTGGCGATGACCTTTGCCTGAGGGTATTTTTCGAGGACTCGGGGGATAGCACCGGAATGGTCCTGCTCCGCATGATTGGCAACAACATAATCTACACTTTCAACTTCAAGTTGGCTCAAGTGATTTATCAGTACATCCTGCATAGTGGGGTCAACCGAATCAATAAGAGCCGTTTTTTCACTGCCCTTGATTAGATATGAGTTATAACTGGTGCCATCGGGAAGCGGTATAAGGGCATCAAATAACCGCCTGTCCCAGTCAATGGCTCCCACCCAGTAGACCCTAGGTCTTATCTCTCTCGGTCTCATCCTACTCTATCCTTTCACTGGCTTCAATATGTTTATTGCCTGCTCAGCCGCCATCTAGGGACGGATGCTCTTTGGTGACAAACCACCCGGCCGGGTCTTTAAGATACTCATAGTAGTCAAATGGTATATTGCCTCAAACAGGGTTTCACTTTCCAGGCCTTTAGGGAACTTTATATTAGCAGTCCTGCGATTGAATGGCAATAGTCCATCAGATGTATTTGGCAAAAGGCATCACCCAGGCTTTTGCCGCTGGGGATGTCGCCAATGTACCTGAAAAGCAGTTGGACTTACTTCTTTTCCTCAGCTAATTATTTCTCCTGGCTCTCCTCAAAAGTCCTCTTACAACCAGCAGCACAGAAGTAATAGGTCTTACCCTTATACTCCGAGGTAGCTACTGCCTTAGCCTCCTCTACCTCCATCTTGCAGACCGGGTCAATCGCTATCTTGGACACCTCCTTTATTTAGTCAGCAAATTTGGCTGGCTTGAACCTTCTTAAGCGCAGCGAGTTGGTTACTACGGTAAGGGAGCTTATCGCCATGGCTCCTGCTGCCAGAATCGGGTTGAGGAAGCCATAATCGCCCAGGAAAAACCGCAATCCCTGTGGCACCCCACTCTGACCGAAAACAAAATACAATATCCCGGCAGCTATCGGTATCAGGGAAACATTATAGGCAAAAGCCCAGAACAGGTTTTGCTTGATTGTCCTCAAGGTTCGCTTGCTGAGGGAGATGGCGGTAACCACTCCTCGCAGGTCGCCGCTAATAAGGATAATATTGGCTGCCTCCATAGCCACATCGGTGCCGGTGCCAATGGCAATGCCGACATCGGCCTGAGCCAGAGCCGGAGCATCGTTTATGCCATCACCCACCATAGCCACTACCTTGCCCTCACCCTGGAGCTTTTTGACCTCACGAGCCTTATGTTCCGGGAGCACCTCGGATAGCACCCGGTCAATGCCCACCTGTTTGGCAATCGCCTCTGCGGTACGCCGGTTATCCCCGGTGAGCATCACCACTTCCAGCCCCAGGCGATGCAGCTCTCTCACTGCCTCTTTTGAGTTTGGCTTTAAGGTATCAGCCACGGCGATTATGCCGGCGGCTTTACCATCAATGCCCAGAAACATGGGGGTTTTGCCCTCACCCGAAAACTGGGTAGCCTTTTCCTCCAGACCATCTAGGAGCAGCCCGTGCTCTTGCATCAGCTTCAGGTTGCCCAAAAGCACCTTCTGCCCATTTATCTTGGCCCTAATACCATGGCCGGGGATGGCGTTAAACTCGGTAGCATCAGCAAGAGGCAGACTCTTTTCCTTGGCCGCATTGACGATGGACTCCCCAAGGGGATGCTCGGAGCCTCGCTCTGCAGAGGCGGCTATCATGAGCAGCTCCTCTTCTTTAAAGCCAGCGGCGGCTACTACATCGGTTACCACCGGCTGCCCCTGGGTAAGGGTGCCAGTTTTATCCAGGATGATAGCTCTTATCTTGTGGGCGGTCTCCAGAGCTTCGCCACTGCGGATAAGGATACCGTTCTCAGCCCCTTTTCCCGTGCCCACCATGATGGCAGTAGGCGTCGCCAGACCAAGGGCACAGGGGCAGGCAATAATGAGCACGGCAACGAAGTTGAGTAGAGCAAAGGTCAATGCTGGCACTGGTCCCCAAAAGTACCACAGAATAAAGGTAATAGTGGCGACAACGATGACGGCCGGTACAAAGTAGGCCGAGATTATATCAGCTAGCCTCTGGATAGGAGCCTTGCTCCCCTGAGCCTCCTCTACCAGCTTGATAATCTGAGCCAGGGTGGTATCTTTGCCCACCTTGATAGCTTCAAAGCGAAAGCTACCGGTCTTGTTGATGGTGGCACCAATCACCTCATCGCCAGCCATCTTCTCTACCGGTATGCTTTCACCGGTAACCATGGACTCGTCAATACTGGAATAGCCCTCTTTGATAATGCCATCCACCGGTACCTTCTCCCCCGGCCGCACCAGGACAAGGTCGCCGACCTGGACATCATCAACAGGAATCTCCTTCTCTTCGCCATCGCTGATAACCGTAGCCATCTTTGGCTTAAGCCCGATTAGCTTCTTTATCACCTCTGAGGTCTGACCCTTAGCTCTAGCCTCCAGGAAACGCCCCAGCAGGATGAGGGCAATTATAATAGCCGCCGTATCAAAATAGACATTGGCCTCCCGACCACCGGCGGTAAAGAAGTCGGGGAATAAAATGGCAGCCACACTATAGAAGTAGGCTGCCGATGTGCCTACGGCGATAAGGGTATTCATGTTGGCTCTTTTATGCTTTAAGCCGGCCCACATACCTCGGTAGAACTGCCAGCCGGCCCAGAATTGAACCGGCGTAGCCAGTGCCCAGAGAAGGTAGTGATTACTAAGAATTGAAGGCAGCCAAGACCACCCCCCAGAGAACTCAGAAACAGCGATAAGGAACATAAAAGCCCCTATAATACCGGCAAAGATTAGCTTAGTCTTCAGGGTGCGAATCTCCCGGCGAGCAACTGCCATTACCACATCGGGCTCGCCGGTGTCCTCAGAGCTAAGGCCAGCCCGGATACTATATCCGGCTCCTTCCACCGCTCGTCTGAAGTCAGCCATAGTGGCCTCACCGACTAAGTACTGGACAGTGGCCTTCTCGCTGGCTAAATTGACATTGGCTGAGATTACCCCAGGTACCCTGGCCAGGGCATTCTCAATGTTGGCCACACACGAGGCACAGGTCATGCCACCGACGCTGAAGGTTATTTTCTCCACCGCCACGCCATAACCAGCATCCGAGATGGTATCCATGAGTGCCTCGGTATCCACTTTGCCCAGGTCGTATTCAATGGACGCCTTTTCGCTGGCCAGGTTGACATTGACCCGGGACACCCCCGGCAACTTAGAAAGCGCTTTCTCAATAGTAGCCGTACAAGAAGCACAGGTCATGCCGGTGACCGGAATAGTAACCTTCCCAGATTTCTTGTGCTTGGGCACTTCTGCCATTCCCTTCTTTTCTGACTCCACTTCTTAACCCTTATACTAGGAAATCTTCTTCTTTCTACTCAAACTTACTTAAAGCTACTTATCACTAAGTCAAAGCAGTCAGCATACTCGTCATGGAATTGTGCTGGGGCATCATAGGTTACGGTGTAGGCAACATTATCTTTTATAAATATGGCATATTTGTTTTTTGGGTCTCTTACCAGGACCTTCCTGAAATCACCACTGGCATTACCGCCTCATAGCCTTTCGCAGCGTTTCTATCAACTCCTTGATGTGAGCTTCGCCATGTTGTTCACGAATGGCATTAGTAACGCAGCCCTCAATGTGGCCCTGGAGGATGAGGAGTGAGACCTTATCAGCAGCACCAGAAAGGGCGGTTAACTGCTGAATAATATCAATACAGTAGCGGTCCTCTTCAAGCATTCGTTGAATACCCCTAGCCTGACCCTCAATTCTCTTCATCCTGGCCAGGAGAGAGGGCTTATCCTTGGTGTAACGGTATTGTCCTATCGCTGTAGACATTTTATTGGTACTCCTTACTGCCTGATAAGTATCTGACAACTGATTATACACCATACTACCATATAGTATTATCACTGTCAAGTTTTTCCCGGTTACAGACAGGTATCATGGGGTGTTTATTCTACGCCAAACGCTAGGGCAAATCCTTCTTTATTTGCCCTAACCATTCCCTGGATATCTCGCCTTTGGGGCAAAGCTATCTCGCTGGCTTATAGATCCCAAAAGCTTCTTAGCTCTCTGAAGTCAATCAGGCCACTCATGGCTTTATTAGTCACATTTATACCAGCCTCAACTGCTGCCGCCACCGGGTTTAGCCCACCAATAAGCACCAGCCCGATTTTACTAAGTCCGACTGGCACTTCACACAGCGGTTTGCCAGCTTCCCCCACTATGGCCAAACCATCAATACCAGCTTCTTTCAGTTTACCAATCACCACCTCGGCCACAGGCAGACACACAGCCGGAATCTCACGAAAGTTAGCCGCTATCTTGCCATCGCCATATTTTATTACTTCAGTGACACTGGTCATCCGGCTGGCTATAAATATCTCTGAGGGGTCCAGAGAGGAGCCAGTGTAGTCTATAAGCTCGGTAAATCGCCATGGTTTATGATTTCGGAGTTGTAGGATGCCACCAAACCGGGAGTCCATCGGGATGCCCGCCTTGAACAGCGTCCCGTTAATGACAATGCTACACACAGTAGCCAAACCTATACTCCCTTCCGGTACCAGCATACCACCCAGCCTCTCCCTCTCTGAAGCTACCGCCACTAGGTCACTGACCCGTAGTCCGGCCCTGAAGGCACCTCTCATTGCCTTAAGAGCCGACCTAAACTTCTCTTTGGGAAACAGGGAGATATTGATGGGGACCTTGCCGACGCGCTTGGCCGGGTCAAATGAGGTCTGGTAGGCAAGGAGTTCTATCTTATCAATGACAAAGCCTACCTTGTCGGCAACCATGGCGTTCTCCAACTCTTCAAACCCTAGCTGAGTAATAACCCGGCCATCTCGCTGGCTTACCTTATGGGTGAGACCTCGTTCATCCAGTAGTCTCAGGTGGTACCTTACTGCCCTTTCTGACAGTTCAATCCCATGGTCATCCTTCAGCTGGCGAGCAATAACTTTGCTCCCGACCGCTCTCTGAGAGTTGCCCAGAATCCGCAGAATGGCTATCTTTTCTCTCTCTACCTCACGACTTCCTTGACCTACCACGCCTCTCACTCCTCAACCATAATATAAATTAATCGGCAACTATGTGCCATATTATAATCATCACTTACTTTCATGTCAATCTAATATTTTCTAAGTTGTTGCGATTTATTTCCTCATATTAGGCACCGTCACTACTGCACTACTGTAAGAACCCTCCCCTTTGTCCTTCTGACGGCAAGATATCTATTGCCCTGTAGCCAAATATGGTGCTAAAATCAGCCAGAGGAGAATAGCTCGGTGTTAAGTGGCAAAGGTAGTAACAATAAACCACTGGTAGCGGATGAGATACACCTGCGCCGCCTCACCATAGATGAAGCACTTCTCAAGCTGGACGAATACCTAAATGATGCCTTCATGGCTGGCCTAGCCCGGGTCAGGGTAATACACGGTAAGGGGACAGGAACCCTGCGCCAGGCTGTCAGGGAGCAGCTAGCAAGACACTCGCTGGTCAAGTCACACCAACCCGGTGGTTATGGAGAGGGAGGGGATGGGGTTACCATAGTATACCTTGTCCTAAAATAATCGCCAGTTCACTAGACAGTGGGAAAGTTTGAGAGAGGCGAAGCCCCTCTTCTTTAAAGGAGAGGGGGATAAAGCGGGTTCCCAGGAAAATCGAAGATTTTTCTGGGTGTTTAAAGGGGGTGAGGTTAATAAACAATCCCTCAACACATTGAAAGAGCAAGAGTTTTTCGGCTATAATAGCTATATCCTATGGTGAGTGTAGCCTAGCGGTCTAAGGCACCAGGTTGTGGCCCTGGAGATCGAGGGTTCAAATCCCTCCACTCACCCCAGTCGCTTGGTTCACTTACCACTCAATACCAATGGGGCATGGTCAAAGATTGACGGTTTTTAGCCATTCTAGGCGCCTGTAGCTCAGCGGACAGAGCATCGGTCTTCGGATCTGGCGTTAGGCGTCCCAAACAGTGGTTTTACGTCCAGAATAGTGTTTTTGAATTAGTCGCCTAAAACCCTTCATCTTATTATGGGGATGACAGCACCAGAGAGAATGTGAAGGGAGAGATAGTATTGACAAGCTTTGCCACTGTGCGTAGTATTGGTAAAACATTCTTGTAGAGTTAACCCTGTCCGAGGTCAACGGATTTGGTAGGACTCATTTTCTGAGGAGGTGGTGCCATATAATCTTTAAGAGTATGGATGGGGACTACCAAATTTAGTAAGAAAGGAAACGAGAAAAAAATGGGTTTTGCACGCTGGTTAGGACTTATTGTGATGATTTTTGGTGTTGTTGGTTTGGTTTTTGGCATTATATTTGTAGCCCAAGCTGGGACTATAAAAAGCGAAGGGGTAGCTCGCTGGGAGACTGGGGTAGCTGATGCGCAGGCCGGGCTAGCCGGGGCCCAGGGAGCAGTGATAGGTTTAGAGGCTGCCTTAGCTGGGGTAGACGCTGCCCTGGCAGGGGTAGCAGCAATAGACCCTGGGGTTACTGTTACTGCTTCGCCACCCGCACCTGAGACTGCAGCAGGAGCTTATTTACTGGCATCGAAAGGTACGCTGGAGGGCGGCAAGGCTGCCGCTGAGGGCTCTGTAGCGACAGCTCAGGGAATGGTGCGTGTGTGTGAGGGATCCCTATCTACGACTCAGGGCCTTGTTACCTTTGTTAATTCCGTGGGAATCGTAAGCATTATTCTAGGTCTCGGTCTTCTGCTGACTGGCTCGGTGCTAACCAGAAATAGGCATTCCCTTCAATAGGCTCGTTTAATATATATGATAGGATATCATCTGAGAAATGAGCGTTGTTACGCTTTAGGGCATCTAAGGTCTACACTTGAAACTAGGTGTAGGGCGAAGAAGTTGTCGCCTTGACTGAGAAGCTGGTCAGAAATGGCACCAGGTTGCTGTGTTACGATGATAGCCCCCAAATTGTATTTTCGCCCCTCTTCTACCCATTCAACAAACGGGCTTTCTTCCCTTTTCATCTTCTCCGATGAAAGAACATTCTGGGCAGCCTCTTCTGGACGGGGAGTTCGACTCTCCCTCGTCTCCACCAAAAATTATGCCTCATCCCGGCTTTTTAGCCAAGACCCTCACATTTCCCTCTCGCCGGGTAATCCTCTCCCTGTCCAGGTGGCTCAGCAGCGGGATGGTATATTTTCGGCTAAAGCCAAAAAGAGAATGCAGGTCTTGAATAGCGATTGAGCCATTCTTTTCAAGGAATTTGACGATTCCATCTTTAACACTTTGGTAATGCTTCTGCTCAAATAAAATCCCTTCGGCCAGCTCAACCAGCATCTTCTGCTGGCACATGAAGCGAACTATAGCCTCACTACCCTGTATCTGGGCGGCTAATTCTTTCTTGGTCGGCGGGCTGCTATGACTCCTGTCAAACAGTTCCATTATCTTTGTAACTAACACCCCTTGTCCACGAGATAGCTCTAGCTTATGCGTGGATAAAGCGATGGTATCTCCCTCACGGAGTATCTTCCCGGCACTAGTTAAAGCGGTAACCAAATAATTAAATGCCTCTTTAGGCAAAGCCAGGTGACTCTGCAGCTCTGCCTGAGATAGCCCCTTCCTTAACGGGTTGAGTGAATGTTCTTTGCCTAAGATATCCAGAAATTTATCAGTCTGTTCCTGCCAGTATCCTAAATCAATCACATAATAACTGGTGGCGATAAGCCTACCTTGTCCCTCAAGTTGTTCTGTCCGCTCGGCTATCTCTGCTGATGAATAGCAGATGGCTGCCAAAAGCCCGTCTCTCTCGATATGCCTGTTTTTTTCCAATCCGGTTAAGATTAGTTCTCCCAGATCAAGATTTTTTCTTCTCTTAAGGAAATGTACCGCCCTATCGGTATCTCTCAATTTGTGTCTAGCAGCAAATGGGTCAAGTACAACCCCACCCCCGATAGTCTCGGTTGGCGATTGCCTTCTAATAATAAAGTGCTCCCCGATATACGTGTTGACCTTCTGGTCAAAGCGAAGTTGAGCAAAGGCAGACTCAGCCGGTTGGATGGCTTTTGTGCCGAAGAGTATTATTCTGCCCAGAAGTTCTCGCGTCTCAAAATAGACCAGGAGTTCAGTATTACTTTTCAGAGGTCTTTCCAGCTGTGGTATCAGTCTTATCTCAACATCAATAATTCTACTTGTCTTGATCTGCTTCCCCGCTGCCAAGACAATATCGCCTCGCTTAATATTATCCTTCTTGATACCGGTCACGTTAAGGGCTACTCTGCTTCCTGGCTGTGCCTTGCCTATTTGCTGCTTATGGCTCTCAATAGCCCGAATATGGGCTGGTAAGTTGCCAGGGGAGATAATCACGTCGTCACCAGAGGAGAGGGAACCATTAATAAGCGTCCCAGTTACTACCACCCCACTACCCTTCATAGTAAAGACACGGTCTACCGGTAAGCGTGGTTTGCCAATATCTTTTCTAGGAGTTACCTTAAGAACCAATTGGTTAATGGCTTCTTTTAGCTCTTTAATGCCGGTGCCATCTTTACTGCTAACTCTTATTATTGGGGCATCATGTAAGCTGGTATTGGCTATTCTTTCACTTATATCCTTCTCCACCAGTGCCAACCAATCAGGGTCATCTATCAGGTCGACTTTGGTTAGAGCAACAATGCCATGTTTTATGCCGAGAAGGTCTAGAATCTGTACATGTTCCTCTGTCTGCGGCATCCAGCCATCATCGGCAGCAATAACCAAAAGGGCGGCATCAATGCCGCTTAAGCCGGGGACTACATTCCTGACAAAGTGTTCATGCCCGGGGACATCAACAATGCTTACCATCTCCCCCGGGGCTACTTGAAGCCAGGCAAAACCCAGGTCAATGGTCATGCCGCGTCTTTTCTCTTCGGGCAATCTATCGGGGTCTATTGAGGTCAGCGCCTTGACAAGGCTAGACTTGCCATGGTCAATATGACCGGCAGTGCCAATGGTTAACATCGCTACTATTCCGCTTGAGCTATCACGCGCTTGACTACTTCAACCAAGGTATCATCCAGGGGTGGCATAACAGTGCGCATATCAATGAGTAAATATTTACCCTCAATCCTGCCGAGAAGCGGCGGTGTCTCGAGACGCAACCTGCCGGCAAAATCTTCCACCGGATATGGGGGGTTGATGGCAACCAATTTGGTGGCTAAAGTCTGGTCCGGTAGCGAACCACCGCCCACCATGCTGGTGCCATCACGAACCAGTGCCGTTATCCCAGCTTGGCCAAGGCTTTTGGCCACAGATTCCGCCCGTAATGTCAACTCTTCAACTTTACAGGCTATCATCTGCCAGACTGGAATCTTTGCCACCGCCTCTTTCTTCAAGTAGTGCCGCAGAGTAGCCTCCAGTGCCACAGCCGACATCTTATCAATACGTACCACTCGCATCAGCGAGTGTCGGCGCAGCCTGTCAAGATAAGACTTTCTACCCAGTATAATCCCTGACTGGGGCCCGCCCAGTAGCTTATCACCACTGAAGCAGACTAAATCAGCCCCACTAGCAACCGCCTCCTGCACCATCGGCTCGTGCTCCAGCATGAAGCTTTCTGTATTAAGTAGTGCCCCACTACCCAGGTCATATACTGCCGGCAGACCATGTTTCTCCCCCAGGGCTTTTAGCTCTGAGGTGCTGACTTGATGAGTAAAGCCTCTCATGGCAAAATTACTCCGGTGAACCTTGAGCAGTAAAGCGGTCTTATCATTAATGGCTTCTTCATAATCGTAGGCAAAGGTCTTGTTGGTGGTGCCCACTTCCTTGAGGCAAACACCGCTGAGCTTCAGGATTTCAGGCAGACGAAAGCCGCCGCCAATCTGCACCAGTTCCCCCCGCGATACGATAACCTCTTTATCCCAGGCCAGCACGGCAAGGATAAGAAAGACAGCGGCAGCATTATTATTGACCAGCAGCGCACTCTCAGCCCCGCTCAGGAGGCACAGCAGTTTCTCCACCCCCTGTGCCCTGACACCACGTTTGCCTGATACCAGCTCATATTCTAAGGCACAGTAGTTCCGGCTGAGGTCAACCAAGGAGCTAAGAGCCTGCTGGGATAATGGTGCTCGGCCAAGATTGGTATGCAAAATTACACCGCTGCCGTTAATTACCGGGCTTAAAAAACCGGGCCACTCCCGGGACAGGCACCGCTTGACTCTCTGGAGTATCTCAGCTTCTAGTGGGCAGGCACCACCGCCCAAAATCTGTTCACGAACTTGCGCCAAGACTGCCTGCACCGATTGGGTCACCAGTGGTCGTGAATAGCGGTCTATCTCAGCCTGAATGTCAGCGGCTTCCAAGACCTTCTCAACGGATGGGAGCTTTCGTAGCTCTTTGCTAGCCGACTCTTCTGTAGCCCGACCGCTTTTAACTCTACTCATAGCAATATAACTTTACTTTCCGGCCTGTCTACCACCTGCCCGACAATGGCCGCTTCTTTATAGCCCACCTGTCTGAGCTGGTCAAGCATCTTGTTCGCCACTAATGGAGATACGGATATTAGTAACCCACCCGAAGTCTGAGGGTCACAGAAAATATCCAGCATAAAATCCGCCACTTCACCGGCCGACTCAATCATATCTGAGCGAAACTCCCTATTGGCATACATACCTTCTGGAATAAGCCCCATCTCGGCAAAATCAACAACCTCACTAATAAAGGGAACACTATCACAACAAAGCTCAACGGCGACACCGCTATTCTGAGCCATCTCACAGGCATGTCCCAGAAGACCAAAGCCGGTGACATCGGTACAGGCATGAGCCCCCAGAGATACCATAACTTGCGATGCTTTCACATTTAGAGCTGTCATCTGCTCAGTAAGCTTTTGAAGAGTTTTATCACCAAGACGTCCGGCTTTCAGCGCCGTACTTAGAATTCCGGTACCCAGTGGTTTAGTAAGTATTAGTTTATCTCCAATCTTAGCCCCACTTTTAGTTATTATCTTCTGCGGATGAACAATACCGACAACAGACAGCCCATACTTTAGCTCATCATCCTTTACGCTGTGTCCACCAACCAGTGTTACCTCGGCCTCGTCCATCTTAGCCAGGGCACCACCCAGAATCCGCTGCAAGACTTCTATATCCAGAGTCCCGCTGGGAAAGCAAACCACGTTCATCGCCGTAATGGGCTTAGCCCCCATAGCATAGACATCACTTAAAGCATTGGCGGCAGCAATCATACCAAAGCTATAAGGGTCATTGACTATCGGTGTGATAAAGTCTATTGTCTGCACAATAGCCAAATCATCTCTCAATTTATACACCCCGGCGTCATCAGCTCTCTGCAAACCCACAATCAGATTTGGGTCACTGCGAAGAGGCAGACGACAAAGCACTTTGTCTAAGTCACCCGGACTTAGTTTGGCAGCTCAACCGGAATAGCGAGAGTAAGCAGTAAGATTATTTGTCTCAGCCACTTTTCTCACCCCCTCTCTTGGGCCTAGTGCCAACACCAGCTAAAAATTGGCGGAGGGGGAGGGAATCGAACCCCCCACGGCAATTAAGATTGCCGCCAACGGATTTGAAGTCCGCAAGGCCCACCAGAGCCTATCCGCCTCCAAGTAAAATCATACCACAAAATGGACTAGTCTGTCCCAAATATCAATCCAATGGCTGCCGAAATTTTTGGTATTCTTTAACCGAGGCCACCCAAGCCACCACACGGAAGGAATTAATCTCATCAAAATGAAGACCCAGCAGCGATACGATACTAGAGTCCAATGCCGAATTGTCAGCCAGGGACAGCAGTAGCCGGGATAGAGGTTATCCCATTATACATCCCCGAGGCTAAGTTAGATATGGTAGAGGAACTCTGCCAGACCAGAGACAAGGGAGGATGCTTGAGGTTATCCCCTTTAAGGTAAAGCAGGTAGGTACTGTTGTTACCGGGAATGAGGTTTTTAAGGGGAGAATCAAGGACAAGTTTGGCAAGACTATTAAAAGAAAGGTTAAGGTGCCAGGCTCAGTCATAAATCACCAGATTATGATCCCTGATGATGAGGAGCTGATTACACAGGCTATTGCTGAGATGAGAGCTAAGGGCACTAAGGTAATAGTTGTTTGTGGCGAGCTGTGCCTTAATTGTGACGGGTACATCTTCCCCATCTGGCCTTTCGGTAAGTAATGCCACCATTGCGATTTCATTTTAGAATTATTTGGTTTTTGACTTGACAAATGGAAAAGCTTGGTGCTATAATGCACCGTATTTTTTTTAAAAAATTGAAAATTAGTGTAACCTTTTATTTATTTTAGAATTATTTGGTTTTTGACTTGACAAGTAAAACCACTCAGTGTTACAATGCTTGTCATATTTTTTAAAAAATTGAAAATTAGTGCAACCTTATAAAATAAAGAATAAAACTAAAAAGTAGGAGGTAAAAGGGCTATGGAAATAAGTCGAAGAAAATTCATAAAGGGCTCCGGTGCTGGGTTAGGTGGTATTTTTCTGTTTGGTGCACTTACTGATGATGCCGTCCTAGCCAGCCCCCCCAATGCTATACCACTCAAGAAACAGATTGGTGAAGTTACTACCATTTGTCCCTATGATGCCTCAGGCTGTGGTTTTGTGGTTGCCGTC
>DAOVGW010000008.1 GCA_030672225.1 Dehalococcoidales bacterium
AGCCGTAGAGAGTGGCGTTATCCTCCCGCAGGTGAAGGTGGGTATAGAGCTTGACCTCTTTGCCGGTAGAGCCCAAGGTGCTTAAGCTGGAGGTCGGCATATATACCTGAAAGCCCACGCCGCCAACGCTTATAATCGCCCAGTCACCGCTCAGCGATTCTAATTTCCCCTGAAGGCTGGCTATCATCTTGGCTCCTGTTCGCTACTGGCTAACAAATTGCTGAGGTGCATTTCACGCAGGTGGCAGATGGCTACGGCTAAGGCATCAGCGGCATCATTTGGCTGAGGGGCTTCGGCAAGCCCCAACTGAAGTCTGACCATCTCCTGAACCTGCTCCTTTGAGCTGGCTCCGTAACTGGCGGCTCTCTGCTTTATTTGAGTCGGGGTATATTCATAGGTTGGGATTTTCCTGTTGGCTGCTGCCAGGATGGCTACTGCCTGAGCTTTGCCTATTGCCAGCGCTGACCTGGCGTTCTTAGCCATAAATGGTGATTCTACGGCTACCGCATCCGGCTGATAGCGTGAGATAATCTCTGAGAGCTTGTTATAGAAATAGCTCAAACGCTCCCCGATTGGAGAGCGCTGCGGGCAGGTTAAGGCATTAAAACAAACCAGGGTCATTTCATCACCTTCGCTGTCTATCACCCCGTAGCCGACAACTACTGTGCCCGGGTCAATACCCAAAATCCGCATTACTACCTGACCAGACTCTGTGCCCTGTATTTCTCCAGAACATCATCGGTAAAATCAACATTGCAGCAGACATGCTGGACATCATCCAGTTCCTCCAGCTTGTCCAGTAGCTTTAGCACCTGAAGTGCGGAGTGCTCATCAAGCTTGACTGTGGTCTTGGGCATCTTGGCCAGTTCCGCCGAACAGATGATTACGCTATTCTGCTCCAGGGCAGACCTTACCGCCTCTAGCTCTTCGGGCTTGGTATAGACCTCAATATAACCCTTCTCATTGTTAACATCCTCGGCGCCGGCGTCAATTGCCTTAAGAGCCAGCTCATCGGCATCCTGATTTGCAGTCTCTATTATAATCAGCCCTTTAGGGTCAAAGAGCCAGGTGACGCTACCGCTCTCTCCCAGGCTGCCACCACTTTTGGAAAACGTGTTCCTTACATCCTGAATGGTGCGGTTACGGTTGTCGGTCAGCGCCTCTACCAGGATAGCTGCCCCACCGGGACTGTAGCCCTCAAGAACCACTTCTACCAGGGTGGCCCCTTCCAGCGTGCCATCACCCCGCTTGATGGCTCGCTCTATATTCTCTGAGGGCATGCTGTTATCACGGGCTTTCTGTATTGCCAGGTGCAGGCGACGGTTGGTCTCGGGGTTAGCTCCACCCTCACGCACGACGGCAATAATCTCTCGGGTTAGTTTGGTAAACAGCTTGCCCCGTCGGGCATCAGTCACTCCCTTCTGGTGCTTGATTGAAGACCACTTAGAATGACCTGACATTTTGGCCCTCCTTACCGTTGGGCAGTTCCATGCTTTAATTCTATCACTTCTGGTGGTTAAGGGGAAGAAGACAAAATCGGGGGTTGCCAAGGGCTAAATAATCTCACTGTAGGCCTCTGTAGGGTGGCTTTATTTTGCTTCGCCGATAGCGCAGGCGATGGCGTACTCCCTGGAGTGGGACAGGCTGATGGCAAGACTGGCTAAACCCAGCTTATCTGCCTGGCTCTTTGCCCTGCCATAAAGCTGAACTAAAGGTCTGCCATCGGGGTCGGCTAGTATCTCTATTTCTCTTGGGCCGACGCTTTTAGATTGTAGTGCCTTTATTACCGCTTCCTTGCCGGCAAAGCGTGCCGCCAGGGAGGCAGGCTTTTTGCGGTATAGCTCAAGCTCTGGCTCGGTATACACCCGCTTAAGGAAGTTCTCCCCCCGGCGAGCGATAGCCCCTTTGATGCGAGCTATCTCTATTATATCTATACCAATATGTTGCATTGTTTGACTGCTCTTAAGAAGGCTGGACTATCTTCTCGACCCTTACCGCGCACACCTTGAGTTCGGGAATCTTGGCAATCGGGTCAACAGCTGGGTTGGTCAATAGATTGGTCGGGCTCTCAGCGAAGTGGAAGGTCATGAAGACCACCCCCGCCGGTGAAGCCTCGGTTACCCTGGCTTTAGCGGTTACTTCTCCTCGCCGGGATATGACTTTTATCGTGTCATCATCTGCGATGCCCAACTTTCTGGCATCTTCCGGGTTGAGCTCTACTTGCTCTTCATTCTTGAATATGTTGAGTCCCTTTACCTTCCGGCTCATGGTGCCGGTGTGGTATTGAAAAATGCTTCGCCCTGTAGTTAGCACCAGGGGATACTCATCATCGGGCAGTTCTACAGATGGCTTATACTCCAGGGGTATAAACTTGCCCTTACCCCTGGTGAACTTAGTGGTATGTAGAATAGGTGTCCCCGGGTGTTCTTTGGTTGGACAGGGCCACTGCAGGCCACCTGTCTCAAGACGCTCAAAGGAGATACCGCCGTAGCTTGGGGTGAGCTGGGCAATCTCGTCCATAATTTGAGATGGGTGCTCAAAATCAAAGTCCTTGCCCCCCATCAGTTGCGCAATCTGGCAGGTAATGAGCCAGTCAGCTCTGGAGTTACCCAGCGGCTCAATAACTTTTCTCACCCGCTGCACCCGCCGCTCGGTGTTGGTAAAGGTGCCCTCCTTCTCGGCAAAGGTTGTCCCGGGCAGAACAACATGCGCTAGCTCGGCTGATTCAGACAGGAAAATGTCCTGGGCGACAAAGAAATCCAGCCTGGAAAGGGCCTCTCGGACATGAGAGGCGTCGGGCTCACTCAGCAAGGGGTTTTCGCCGACAAGGTAGAGAGCCTTGAGCTTCCCCTGGTAGGCGGCGTCAAAAATCTCGGAGATAGTTAGTCCTGCAGTGGGAGATAGTGTGCTACCCCAGGCGGATTCAAATTTTTCTTTGACTTTCGGGTCGCTGACCGGCTGATAGCCGCTATAGACATTGGGTAGAGCCCCCATATCACAGGCACCCTGAACATTGTTCTGGCCCCTTAAGGGGTTAACGCCACTACCTGGCTTACCAATATTTCCGGTAAGCATTGCCAGATTGGCGATAGCAATTACATTATCGGTGCCGTGGGAGTGCTGAGTAATACCCATGGAGTAAAGAATAGCCCCCGGGCGGTTGGTAGCGTAGAGCCGGGCGGCTTCGGCTATTTGATTTTGGGGTACCCCGGTAATCTTTTCCACTAAAGACAGGTCAAAGCCCTTGAGCGACTCCTTAAAGGCATCAAAATTCTCACAGCGCTCGCTTATAAAGCTTGAGTCATGTAGCCCCTCATCCACGATGACTTTGGCTATACCCATGAGCAGGGCGACATCGGTGCCTGGCCTTTGCCGAAGCCATACATCGGCAAAGCGCACCAGGCCAATCTGGCGGGGGTTGGCCACAATAAGCCTTGTCCCCTTGCGGGTCGCTTTTTTAACATTAAAACCGATTACCGGGTGGGTTTCGGTGGTGTTGGTGCCAATAGCCAGAATGCAGGCGGCATCACCGATATCACTATTGGAATTGGTCATGGCGCCACTGCCAAAGCTCTGGGCCAGCCCAGCCACAGATGGGGCATGGCACAGGCGAGCGCAGTGGTCAATATTGTTGGTGCCCAATACCGCCCGGGTAAACTTCTGGATGATATAGTTTTCCTCATTGGTGCACTTGGCTGATGAGATTACTGCTACCTGGTCTTTTGAGTAGCTGGCCAGTCTGCTGGCAACAAGCCCCAGGGCTTCATCCCAGCTTGTCTCGGTAAGCTTCCCGTTTCGCCTGATGAGGGGTGCACTTAGGCGCTCTGGATGGTGAATAAATTCAGCAATGCCGTAGCGTCCCTTGACGCAGAGCCGTCCGTTGCTAGCTTGGTTTTCTCTACTGCCTCGAACAGATACAATACGCCCATCACGGATGCCGAGATACATCCCACAGCCAACACCGCAATAGGGACAGATAGTCTCCACTTCCCGCATTGGCTGAATGGCATCTTTGGCTACCAGGGCGGCTACCGGGCAGCGGACAACGCATTCGCCACAGGACTGGCAGATTGACTCAAATAGTGGCTTGTCACCAAAAGTGCTGACCCGGCTCTCATAGCCACGGTCAACTATTTCTATGGCATTGACTACGGTGATTTCATCGCAGGCGCGCACGCACTTGGCGCAAAGAATGCAGTAATTACGGTCAAGGGTAAAGAAGGGGTTACTGTTATCAATTGGGAGTGACCTGTCTGTCCTGGGGAAACGCCGCTCACTAATGCTAAGGTAGGCGGCTACCTTTTGCAGCTCGCACCTTTGATTCTTAATACAGGTAAGACAGTCCATAGGATGGTCAGCGATAAGTAACTCTACGGTATTACGCCTTATCCGGTTAACCTCTGGCGTCTCGGTATGCACTACCATGCCATCGGTGGCTAGTGTAGTACAGGCGGTGGGTTGGCCGCGCATTTTTTCAACTTCCACCACGCAGAGGCGACAGCCGCCGTATGGCTCTAGGTCAGGGTCAGAACAGAGGGCGGGGATATAAATACCAGCCTCTTGGGCTGCTTCCAGCACAGTCATCCCCTGCCTTGCTTCAACCCCTTGCCCATTTATGGTTAATCTTATTATCTTCAAGGTGAACTCCTTGTTACTCTCGCTCCTCAAGGTCGCACCTTAAGCATCGCTCTGCTTCTTGAGTCGCCATCTCCTCGCTGTATCCAAGTTCTACCTCGGCAAAGTTCAAAAGCCGCTGCTCAGGCGGCATGGTGGGTGCTTTTACTCGTCGATTCTCTTCGGTTTCCTCAAGCGGGGCTAGCTCTCCCTCCTCAGGTGGTGCCAGTACCTCATCAATAACCCCACCCCCACCTAGGTATTTGTCTATGGAGATGGCTGATAGTCTGCCGGCGGCAATTGCCTCAATAACCGAAGCCGGTCCGCTTACAGCATCGCCACCAGCAAAAACCCCCTCCCTGGTGGTAGCCAGGGTATCAGGGTCAACCTGGATTGTATCTCCTGAGCCAAAGGGCAGGTCAAACTGGTCAGAAACCCCCAGGCGCTGACCGACGGCGGCAATGATAGTGTCAAAGCTCATGGTAAACTCACTGTCCTTGATTGGCTCCGGTCGCCGTCTGCCGCTGGCATCCACTTCGCCCGGCTTCATGCGAATACATTCTAGCTTTAGCTCTTCACCTTGGCTGATTACTCTTGATGGTGTTACTAGGGGACAGATTTTGACTCCTTCAGCCAGAGCCTCCTCGACTTCCTCAAGGCTAGCTGGCATCTCAGCCCTAGTCCGACGGTAGATAATGCTTACTTCCTTAGCCCCGAGGCGACGTGCTGTCCGTGCTGCATCTACAGCGGTACTGCCGCCGCCAATAACAGCCACCCTATCTCCAAGTTTTATCTCCTTACCCAGATTCACCTCTCTCAAAAAGGATATAGAGTCCTTAAATCTGGGGTGAGCTTCACCCTCCACCCCAATGCTAATAGCCTGATGTGCCCCGATAGCTAAGAAGACAGCATGGTAACCCTGCTTAAAAAGACCTTCTACCAGGTGGACCTCGGTATTGGTCCTTATCTCAACACCGATGTCCTCTATCTCCTTAATCTCGGCCTCAAGTACCTCCTTGGGTAGCCGGTAGTCAGGGATACCAAACCGCATCATACCACCCGGCTCAGGTAGTGCCTCAAAGACAGTTACCGAGTGTCCCAGCTTGGCTAGGTAATAGGCGGCGGTCAGTCCTGCCGGCCCCGAGCCGACAATAGCCACCCACTTACCGGTGGGGGGGGAAGTCTTGGAGTTTAGCTTCCATAGCCCGCTGTCATGCTCGGCAGCATACCGCTTGAGCTCCCGGATAGCTATAGGCTCATCTAGCTGACCTCGCCGGCACTTAGCCTCACACGGGGCAAAGCAGACCAGTCCGCAGACCGCCGGGAAGGGTATTTTCTCGCGGATTACGGCTAGCGATTC
Source organism: Dehalococcoidales bacterium (assembly GCA_030672225.1). Taxonomy (GTDB): domain Bacteria; phylum Chloroflexota; class Dehalococcoidia; order Dehalococcoidales; family ARS1013; genus ARS1013. Next base: position 5,975 of record DAOVGW010000008.1, read on the forward strand.
CGCCGGCTTACCTTTTTCAATGAAACGGATGTAGCGGGGCACATCTATACCTGCCGGGCAGGTGTGGCTGCAGGGTGCGGTGACTAACCCCTTACAGACAGCAGCGCGGCAGTGGTGTCTCTTAATATGCTCCTCATATTCATCTCGGAAGTATCGGATTGTGGTCAGCACCGGGTTAGGCGCTGTCTGCCCTAAGCCGCAGAGCGAGCCGGCTTTAACTGATTTACTCAACTCCAAAAGCAGGTCAATGTCTTCCAGTCTGCCTCTGCCATTACAAATATTCTCCAGTATATCCAGCATCAGCTTTGTTCCCAGGCGGCAGGGGGCGCACTTACCGCATGACTCACACTGGGTGAAGGAGAGGAAGTAGCGGGCAATATCTACAATGCAGGTATCCTCATCCATTACCACCATGCCGCCGGAGCCCATAATGGAGCCAGCCTCAGCCAGTGACTCGTAGTCAATTGGCAGGTTTAGCCGGCTGGCAGGCAGGCAACCACCGGAGGGACCTCCGGTCTGGACTGCCTTGATGCGTTTGCCATTGGGGATTCCCCCCCCAATCTCGTAGATAATCTCCTGTAGAGGGGTACCCATTGGCACCTCAATGAGACCGCTGTTGGCGATATTGCCGGTTAAAGCAAAGACGGCAGTCCCCTTGCTCTTCTCAGTGCCGATTTGGGCATACCAATCAGCACCTTTAGCAATGATAACTGGCACGGTGGCTAGAGACTTCACATTATTAATGTTAGTCGGTTTCCCCCACAAGCCGGACTGGGTAGGGAAGGGGGGACGGGGGCGGGGCATACCTCGTCTTCCCTCAATAGAAGCTATCAACGCTGTTTCCTCACCACAGATAAAGGCGCCAGCGCCTTCCTTAACATGAATTCTGAAACTGAAACCGGAGTCGAATATATTCTCACCGAGAAACCCCTTCTCTTCAGCCTGCTTGATGGCTAGCCTCACCCGCTTCACCGCTAGGGGGTATTCGGCTCTAATGTAGATATAGCCTTCGGAGGCACCGATAGCATAGGCAGCAACAGTCATTCCCTCAATAACAGTATGGGGGTCACCCTCCATTGTGCTGCGGTCCATAAAGGCACCCGGGTCGCCTTCATCAGCATTGCAAATCATATACTTCTGGCTGCCTGGGGATTGGCGGCAAAGCTCCCACTTGAGACCGGTGGGAAAGCCAGCACCACCTCGGCCGCGCAGTCCTGAGCGCTTGACCGTGTCAATGACCTGCTCCGGAGTCATCTCAAATAACACCTTGTGCAGTGACTGGTAGCCACCGACAGCGATATAGTCTTCAATCCTTTCCGGGTTAATGCGGCCACAATTGCGGAGGATAATACGCTCTTGCTTGGCATAAAAGTTTATGTCCTTAAAATATGGCACTGCCTCGCCGCTAATTGGATCTCTATAAAAGAGACGCTCTACCGGCTGGCCGTCTCGGAAATGTGACTGAACAATGTCAGACACATCATCAATGCCAACCTGGGCATAGAAGATGCCCTCAGGCTCGACAACGACAATAGGGCCCTGCTGGCAGAAGCCGTGGCAACCGGTGAAATCAACCTGCACCCCATCCAGACCCAGCTCGGACACCGCTTTCTCCAGCGCCTGCCGGATTTGATCTGACTTGCTCGAGATGCAGCCTGTTCCTTGGCAAACAAAAATAGTGCGCCCGTTGCCTGATGGTTTACTTGGCTTTACTTTGGTCACTAAAAATCTCCGCCGCTTTCTTAGTCGTCATCTGGCCATAGGTCTCTTTATCAACTGTCATTGTTGGGGCTAGAGCACAAGCGCCGATGCAGGCCACTGTCTCCAGTGTATACTCACGGTTCTCGGTAGTCTCTCCCGGCTTGATACCCAACCGCTTCTCCACCTCACGAAGAATGCGTGCCCCGCCTCGCACATGGCAGGCGGTACCGCGACACACCTTGACCAGCCTCTTGCCGGTAGGAGTAAGCTTGAACTGGGCATAAAAAGTGCTAACTGCATAGACAGTACTATTGGATAATTTAAGGAAATTGGCGATTGCCTCCATAGACTCTTCTGGCAGGTAGCCAAACCTCTCCTGGACTTCCTGGAGAAGGGGAATGAGGCTCTCTCTCCCCTTATTGTAGCGTGACAGAATATCGTCTAGCTGTTCCTTGATATTGTTTTCCACAGGCTCCCCGGTAGTGGTCGTTATCACCAAATAATAGGCTCAGTAATCACCGAATTATAGCCTATTTCATTTTTGTGTTCAAGTTGATGAACCCGCTTAACTGGTTTGATACAGGTGATGCCCCTTCTAATGCCAAACCTTTCCAGGCAGGGTATAATTTGCCCTGTGATAAGTGGTGTGATATGATTACTCGTAGCTATATTCAAGATTTATTTAGGAGATGAGTTAGTTTAATTGACGACTAATGACAGACTGGATGGCCTGACCAGGCTAAAGAAACAGGCTGAGGCCGGCGGTGGTAAAGAGCGTACCGAGCGGCAGCAGGCACAGGGGAAGCTAACTGCTCGGGAAAGACTTGAGCTTTTGCTTGACCCGGGAAGCTTTAATGAACTAGGCACCCTTATCAGCCACCGGGCTACTGACTTTGGGCTGGCCGAGCAAAAGTACCTGGGTGATGCTGTAGTTAGCGGCAGCGGCAAGATAGACGGCCGGCCGGTTTTTATCTATTCCCAGGATTTTACTGTTCTTGGCGGCTCAATATCCGAGGTGGCGGGGCAAAAGGTCTGCCAGGCTATGGATATGGCCCTTAGCAGTGGTGTGCCGATAATTGCTATATATGACTCCGGTGGGGCACGCATTCAAGAGGGTGTGGCTAGCCTTAGTGGCGTCGGTGAAATGCTGCTCAGAAATACCCTGTGCTCGGGGGCTATCCCGCAGTTATCAGTAATAGTCGGGCCCAGTGCCGGCGGTGCCGTCTACTGCCCGGCGATAACCGACTTTGTCTTTATGGTTAAGGGGATAAGTCAGATGTATATCACCGGCCCTGATGTGGTTAAGGCGGTTACCGGCGAGGAAATAAGCCACCAACAGCTGGGTGGAGCCGAGGTCCATGCTCGGAAAAGTGGTGTTGCCCACTTCATAGCTGATAGTGAAGTCGAGTGCTTTAAGATGGTGCGCCGGCTGCTCGGTTTTCTGCCACAGAGCTACAAGGCTCCTCTGCCTCAAGTAGAGCTTGGTGACGACCCCGAGCGGACGGATGAGAGCTTGCTTGGCTTAATACCGGATGACCCCAGGAAGCCTTACGATATGATGAAGCTAATCACAAGCGTGGTTGATGATGGCGACTTCATGGAGGTGCACCGGCATTTTGCCCCCAATATCATCGTTGGTTTTGCCCGCCTGGATGGCAAGCCGATAGGAATCGTCGCCCAGCAGCCAGCCTGTTTAGCCGGGGTTATTGATATTGATGCCTCGGTTAAGGCGGCCAGATTTGTTCGCTTCTGCGATGCCTTTAACATTCCCTTGATTAGCTTTGTTGATGTCCCCGGCTTTATGCCTGGCTCAGCGCAAGAGCACCACGGTATCATCCGCCATGGCGCCAAGCTTATCTATGCCTATGCTGAGGCTACCGTGCCCAAGGTTACCGTTATCACCCGCAAGGCTTACGGTGGCGCCTATATCGTAATGAGCTCAAAACACCTGCGTGGTGACATTAACTATTCCTGGCCCACAGGAGACATTGCTTTTATGGGGGCAGAGGGGGCGGTGAATGTCATCTTTAGAAGGGCTATCGCCCAGTCAGATAACCCGGCTGAGACGCGGCAGAAGTTGGTCAGTGAATACAGGGAGAAATTTGATAACCCTTATACGGCAGCCGCCCTGGGCTATATTGATGATGTCATTGACCCCAGGCAGACACGCCCCAAATTAATCAGGGCGCTTGAGATGCTAAAGGACAAGGTCCAGAGCAATCCACCCAAGAAGCACGGCAATATTCCGCTGTAAAGAGGTCGTTTCTCCGCCATTCGAAGGGGTAAGTATTAAGGCCTGAGACTCTTCGAGGGGTGAGGTGGATAAACAATCTCCAAAGCGGTGGTGGACTTAAAAAGGGGAATGATAGCAATGGAGAAAAATCCTCTGAAAATTACAGACCTTACCCTGCGTGACGGGCACCAGTCGCTACTGGCTACCAGGATGCGCACCGAAGATATGGTGCCTGTTGCCCCGGAGATGAATAAAGCCGGCTTTTATTCCATGGAGGTCTGGGGTGGCGCTACCTTTGATGTGCCCACCAGATTCCTTAATGAAGACCCGTGGCAGAGGCTGCACACTCTGAAGAAGCTGACACCGGATACCCCACTCCAGATGCTGCTCCGGGGGCAGAACCTGGTCGGTTATCGCAACTACGCCGATGATGTCGTTTCTGCTTTTGTTCATCACGCCGCTGAATTGGGCATTGACATCTTCAGGGTTTTTGATGCCGTAAATGACGAGCGTAACTTTGAGACTGCACTTTTAGCGATTAAGGAGTGCGGCAAACATGCCCAGCTGACACTGTGCTACTCACTGACCGAGCCCAAGATGGGCGGGCCGGTTTACAATCTTGACTATTATGTAAAAAAGGCACTGAAACTCCAGGACATGGGAGCCGACAGCCTGTGTATCAAGGATATGGCTGGTCTTATATCTCCTGATGATGCCTATACGTTAATTAAGGCACTTAAAGAAGTATTAAAGATACCGGTACAACTGCACACTCATTACACCAGCGGCATGGCGTCTATGAGCTGCCTCAAGGCTATTGAGGCCGGAGTTGACATAATTGATACTACTCTGGCTCCCTTTGCCCTGCGCTCATCACATCCGGCCATTGAGCCTATTGTTGTTGCTCTTCAGGGGACGCCCCGGGACACCGGGCTTGATTTGGCCCACCTGCTCAAGCTAGGGCAGTATTTTGAATCTATAGCCCCCAAGTACCGCGACTTTATGAGTACCAATAGAATGTCGGTTATTGATACTGCGGTGCTGATGCACCAGGTTCCCGGTGGTATGATATCCAATTTGTTAGCTCAGTTGAAGGAGGCTAATGCCCTGGACCGTCTTGGTGAGGTCTATGAGGAGTTGCCGCGAGTTAGAAAAGAGCTTGGTTACCCGCCTCTGGTGACGCCTACCAGCCAGATTGTCGGCATTCAGGCGGTTCAGAATGTCCTCTTGGGCCGCTATAAGGTAATATCAGCCCAGGTAAAGGACTATTGCTATGGGCTATACGGTAAGTCACCAGCCCCAATTGACCCTGAAATTCAGAAATTGGTGCTTAAGGGCTATGAACGGGGAGAAACTCCGATTACCTGCCGACCGGCGGATGTACTTGAGCCGGAGCTAGAGAAGGCTTATGAGGCGACCAAGGACATTGCCCAGGATATCGGTGATATACTCATTTATGCCCTCTATCCTACCACTGGCATGCGCTTCCTCAGGTGGAAGTATGGCCTGGAGACGCCGCCCCCGGAAACAAAGCCCAGGACCCTGGAGGACATAAAGCGTGAGGACGAGCTTATCGCCAGGGTAAAGGCTGGAAAACTGGGAGAGAAGGAGGTAGGTGTCGGTGTTGAGGCGGTTGATGCCGCTGGTGCTCCACCAAAAGAGGCTCCGGTCAGCGCTTCTGCCGTAGACCCAGTGCCGACCGAGGAAGCGGCACCACCCCCGCCAGCAGAGGCTGAAGTTGAAGAGACGAACATAGCAGCCCCGATGCCGGGCATGATACTACACTACCAGGCAAAGGTAGGCGATGAGGTCAAG
>DAOVGW010000015.1 GCA_030672225.1 Dehalococcoidales bacterium
TGCACAATAAGGCGCGTCAGGAGATGATTACTAAGGAGCTCCTTGACATTACCGGTGGTGCTGCGGCTCTGGCTTAGGAGAGGGGGTTATTATGGTTAAAGGCAAAGGGACTCAGGTTAAAGGCAAAGGGACTCAGGTTAAGGGCAAAGGGACTCAGGTTAAGGGCAAAGTGGCTCAGGTTAAGGGCAAAGGGACTCAGGTTAAGGGCAAAGGGACTCAGGTTAAGGGCAAAGTGGCTCAGGTTATCGGGACAGTGGTTGATATAGAGTTTCCCTCTGATAAACTGCCGGCACTTTTTAATGCTATTGAAATTCCGAGGGACGGCTCAAAGCTAGTGCTTGAAGTCCAGGGGCATGTTGGTAATAACTGGGTGAGATGCCTATCACTGCTGCCGACAGACGGGCTGGAGCGTGGCGCTGAGGCTATAGATACCGGGGCACCACTTACTGTGCCGGTGGGTAAAGCCACCTTGGGTCGGATTTTCAATGTTATGGGTCAGCCATTAGATAACCTGGGAGCGGTTAAGGCTGATGAGCATTGGGCGATTCATCGGACTCCACCAGCATTTGATGAGCAGGAAACAACTACCCAGATGCTGGAGACAGGCATTAAGGTTATTGACCTTATTACTCCCTTTGTCAAGGGTGGTAAGATAGGTGCCTATGGTGGCGCCGGTGTTGGCAAGACGGTCATCATCATGGAGCTTATCCGTAATATTGCCACTGAGCATGGTGGTTTCTCTGTTTTTGCTGGTGTTGGGGAGAGGTCTCGTGAGGGTAATGACCTGTGGAATGAAATGCGGGAGTCCGGGGTGCTTGATAAGACAGTCTTGGTCTTTGGCCAGATGAACGAGATGCCAGCGGTTCGCCTCCGTGTTGGACTAACCGGCTTGACCATGGCGGAATACTTCCGTGACGAGGAGCGTCAGGATGTTCTGCTGTTTATTGACAATATCTATCGCTATACTCTGGCTGGTATGGAGGTCTCGGCTCTACTGGGGCGCATGCCCTCAGCAGTAGGCTATCAGCCAACTCTAGCCACAGAAATGGGCGAGCTTCAGGAGAGAATTACCTCAACTAAGCAGGGCTCAATCACCTCTTTCCAGGCAATCTATGTCCCGGCTGACGATTATACTGACCCCGGCGTGGTGGCCACTTTCGGTCACCTTGACGCTGTTATTGCTCTAGAGAGGTCTCTGTCTGAGCAGGGTCTGTATCCGGCGGTTGACCCACTGACCTCAACCTCTCGTATCCTTGCCCCTGAATGTGTCGGTGAGGAACACTACAAGACGGCTCGGGAAGTGCAGCGGGTGCTGCAACGCTATAAAGACCTTCAGGATGTAATCGCTATCCTGGGCATAGAGGAGCTTAGTGAGGAAGATAAACTCACTGTGGCTCGGGCTCGTAAAGTACAGCGCTTCTTAACCCAGCCCATGTTTGTTACCGAGGTCTTTACCGACAGGCCAGGCAAGTATGTGCCGATAGCTGAAACGGTGCGCGGCTTTGGAGAGGTACTGGAAGGTAAACATGATGGCTTGCCTGAGCAGGCGTTCTATATGGTAGGCACTATTGATGAGGCGGTGGCGGCAGCCAAGAAGCTGGAAGGGTAGGGGTTATGAGTTATTTTAGAGGCGATATCAAGAGAGATGAATGGTGTGGAATATAACCTATCAAAAGCAGGTGAACTTGAGTGGCAACTCTAAGGCTTGATATTGTTACTGCGGAACGGGCGGTATATTCTGATGATGTGGATATGGTTATTGCCCCCGGTGTTGAAGGTGAGCTGGGGATTCTGCCACATCATACCCCTTTGATGACCATGCTTCAGCCCGGTGAGCTGATAGCCAAGAAGGGCAGCGATGAGTTCAGCTTGGTCGTTTCTGGCGGTTTTCTTGAGGTGCGACCCGACCGGGTGATAATCTTAGCTGATACTGCTGAGAAGACTGAGGAGATAGATATAGCTCGGGCTGAGGAAGCCAAACGCCGTGCTGAGCAGCACCTCGCCGAAAAGTATGTGCCCGGAGTAGATGCCGCTCGGGTTGAGGCGGCACTGCGCCGTTCATTGATTCGCCTCAGGGTGGCGAGGAGGCGGAGGAAAAGCAGACCGGGAATCTAGAGCCGTTTTTCAGATGGTCTTGGCAGATTGCAGGCCGATGCGGTGCGGGGGAAAGATAGCTCTCAAAAGGCAAAAACCTGGCCGTCGCAAAATAAAATTCCCCCGGGCTTTAAAACCCCGGCTCGTTACCTTGATAAATGACCGTTTGGGGTTATTTTAGATAATCTCAAGGTTAACTCTGGTGCCGGCTTTGGCTGCCTTTACCCGGATTAGGGTGCGCATGGCTTGAGCTATGCGACCCTGCTTGCCGATTATCCTTCCCTTATCTTCATCAGCGACTTGTAATTTAAGTATTATGCCTTCTCCTTCTTCTTCCGCTACTTCTTCAGTGACTACCACATCATCGGGTGCGTCAACAAGAGATTTGGCGATGTACTCTATTAGGTCTCTCATGTTTTCTCCTTTGTTGCCTTAAACTTTTCCATAATGCCTGCCTTGGTTAGCAGTCTGGCGGCAGTATCTGTTGGTTGAGCTCCGTTCTTTAGCCAGTACAGTGCCTTTTCTTCATCAATAACCACTGTTTCCGGGTCGGTCAGGGGATTATAATGCCCAATAATGCTAATGAAGCCCCCGTTTCTGGGTGAGCGGGCATCGGCTATTACTAGCCGATAGCTTGGCTTTTTGGGGGCGCCTACTCTTCGCAGTCTAATCTTTACCACTCTTGTTTGTCCTTCTGGTTATTATGCACTATTACTATCTGGCTGTCAACAGCATTTGAGTAGTTAGCTTTTATGTGGCGAAGGTCAAACATATTTGCGGTGAAGCTACTCCGTTCGCTATAATTGGGGGTGTGAAAATAGAGAGACTACACGATTGGCAGCTTAATATTGACCAGGCTTTGGATATGCAGCGGCGGCTCCAAGTCCAGGTATTCCGAAGTGGGCGAGTTATCAGTCCGCGCTTTATTGCCGGGGTGGATATTGCCGCCGGTAAGGCTCAAGGAATGGCTCAAGCGGCCGTTGTCGTCTTAAGCTATCCTGGGCTTAGACTGGTAGAAACGGCAGTAGCTCAAGGGGAACTTGATTTTCCCTATATCCCGGGGCTTCTCTCTTTCAGGGAATCACCCTTAATACTAGCCGCCTGTCAAAAACTCTCACTCACCCCTGACCTCATTTTGGTTGACGGACAGGGAGTTGCTCACCCCCGACGAATAGGCCTCGCCTGCCACTTAGGGCTTTTCTTGGATACGCCGACAATTGGCTGTGCTAAATCCAGTCTCTGTGGCAGCCACCGCCTACCCGGCGATAAACCGGGAAGCTATAGTAAAGTGGTGGACAAGGGTGAGATTATAGGAGTGGCTTTACGAACCAGGCTTGGCGTGAAGCCTGTCTATGTTTCCATAGGTCATAAGATTAACCTGGAGAACGCCATCTACTGGGTACTGCAGTGCTGTGGGGGCTATCGCTTACCGGAACCGACTCGGCTTGCCCATCTAGCGGCCGGGGGAAGCCTTAAGCAGGAAAAAGATTTGGTAGCACCTGAGTTTAGCTATCAGGGGAATTTATTTAACTAGAATAATTTCTGGAGAGGACAGATGCAGGAGCTAAAGGACAAACTAAAAGATTTACAGCAAAGAATCTCTATGCCACTGGTGCATCTTTGACATTGCGGCCAGGGAAGAGGAAATAACCAGGCTGGAGAAGCTCTCAGCCCAGCCTGAGTTCTGGCTGGACCAGACCGAAGCACAGAAGGTTATGCGGCGCTTAGCTGAGACAAAGAAGCTGGTAGATGTATGGCGAGGGCTGGAGAAAGAAGCAACTGACATTAATGAATTAATTTCTTTGGCGGAGGAGGAAGAGGACGCTTCACTTGAAGCTGAGATTCGGTCTCGTTTAGGCCAGATTGCCTCCCATCTTGATGAACTTGAACTGGAGATGGCTTTTGGTGGTGAGTATGATGCCAGGAGTGCCATCTTGGCTATTCACGCTGGAGCTGGGGGCACCGAGTCTCAAGATTGGGCGCAGGTATTATTAAGAATGTATCTTCGTTGGGCCGAGCGCCGTGGTTATCAGGTTGAGGTATTGGATACTTCTCCGGGTGAAGAGGCTGGCATAAAGAGTGCCGTTGTTGAGGTTAGCGGGGAGCATGCCTTTGGTTATCTAAAATCGGAGCACGGTGTTCACCGGCTGGTCCGTCTTTCCCCCTTTGATGCTGACCATGCCCGGCATACCTCTTTTGTCCTGGTGGAGGTGTTGCCTCAAGCCGAGGAAGATGTCAGTATCAAGATAGCGCCTGATGATTTGAAGGTTGAAACGTTCAGGTCCAGCGGGCCTGGGGGACAGCACATGCAGAAGACAAGCAGTGCTGTTAGGCTCATTTACTTGCCAACAGGGCTCACGGTCACCTGCCAGAGTGAGCGTTCTCAGTACCAGAACAAGGAGATTGCTTTTAGAATTCTAAAAGCTCGTCTACTAAAGCTGGAGCTGGCCAGGAGAAGCGAAGAAAGGGCTAAACTTAAGGGGAAGCGCATAGTTGCTGGTTGGGGTAACCAGATAAGAAGTTATGTTCTTCATCCATATAAGATGGTAAAAGACCACCGCACTGATTATCAGGCAGGTGATACCGAGGCAGTCCTGGATGGGGACCTGGATGGGTTTATCACCGCTTATCTTCGGTCAGGTTTGGGCAGAGAAGATGATTAAGAAGGCTGCTATTTTAGTCCTGGCGATTGGCCTACTGCTGTCAGTAGTAAGTCCTGTCTCAACTCACGCCCAGACCGAGTTAGCAATACTGGAAAGCTCGGCAACAGCGGAATTCCCTACCCAGCTTAGCTTCAGTCTGTCAACCGAAAGCGCGCTAAATATTACTGATATCCGTCTCCACTATCGGGTTGAGCGGGACAGCTTTGCCCGGGTAACCAGTGAGGCCCATATTGAGTTTACCCCTGATACCAGCGTCACCGCTAGCTGGAGCTGGGACATGAGGAAAACGGGTAGCTTGCCCTCGGGGTCTATTGTGGAGTACTGGTGGAGCGTAGCGGATGCCGGCGGTAACAGGGTTAGCACAGCTCCGGCTACTGTTCGGTTTGATGATGCTCGCTATTTATGGCAGAGCCTGGCTGAGGGTGAACTAACTCTGTACTGGTATCAGGGTGATGATTCCTTTGCCCGGGAGATAATGGCTGCGGCTCAGGATGCACTGGCTCGGTTAGCTGAGGATACCGGAGCTCATCTTACGAAGCCGGTTAGGCTCTATATCTATGCTAGCGCCCAGGAGCTGCGAGGGGCGATGATTTTCCCTCAGGAATGGGCTGGGGGAGTGGCTTATACTGGATACGGGGTTATCGCCATTGGCATAGCCCCAAATAATCTTTGGTGGGGTAAGAGAGCAACTGTCCATGAACTGGCGCATCTGGTGACGCACCAGATGACCTTTAACCCCTATAATTCCTTGCCTAACTGGCTTAATGAGGGCCTATCCATGTATGCAGAAGGGGAACTGGAAGCAATATATATAAACTATTTAGAACAGGGGGTAGCCGAAAACAGCTTTATCTCGGTGCGGAGTCTGGCAAGCCCCTTTTCAGCTTTTGCCGGGCAGACCTATCTTGCCTATGCTCAAAGCTATAGCCTGGTTGAGTTCCTCATTGATAGCTATGGACAGGATAAAATGTATGAACTGCTTGGTACCTTTAAGCAGGGTAGTAGCTATGATGGAGCCTTGATGAGGGTTTATGGCTTTGATATGGATGGTCTGGACGGCCTGTGGCGGGACTGGGTTGCCCTGAAGTATTAGCTATCTGGTATAGAGCTAAATGATGAAAAAACTTCTATTTTTACTACTTGCAATAATTTTGTCAACCAGCCTGCTGGCGTTCTACCTGCCAAGAGGTTGCTCGTCTGGTCAGGCTTCCGAGCAGGTTCTCAACCTGTATAGTATTGACCCATTGACGCTTGACCCGGCGGTCAGTGGCGAAGCAACCTCACATGGATATATAAGGCAGCTGTTTAGTGGATTAGTGCGCCTTGATGCCGAGCTGGAACCGGCGCCGGATATCGCCTGGCGCTGGGAGGTTAGCGATGACGGCAGGACATATACTTTCCATTTACGAGTTAATGTTTTCTTCCATGACGGCCGGAGAGTTAAGGCTGGAGATATTAAATACTCCTGGGAGCGTGCCTTAAACCCTGATACCGGGTCTCAGACGGCAGCTATCTACCTGGGGGACATTGTCGGTGCCAGTGAGGTGCTGGCTGGTTATAGCGAGGAGATTAGTGGCCTCAAGGTCATTGGTGATTACACCCTTGAGGTAACCATAGATGAGCCTAAATCCTATTTTCTGTCCAAGCTGACCTATGTTACCACCTTTGTGGTTGATAGAGATAATGTAGCCGAAGGTGACAAGTGGTGGCGCCATCCCAATGGCACCGGCCCGTTTAAGCTACGGCAGTGGGATGAAACTAGCTTGCTTGTGCTGGAGAGGAACGAGTTTTACTATGATGATTTGGCGGATGTTGACCTTGTTGTCTTTCATCTGTGGGCTGGCATGCCGATGAATATGTATGAGATGGGACAGATTGATGTTACCGGTGTCAGCTTCGCCTATATTGACAAGGTTAGTGATAAAGCTGGTGACTTCTATCAGGATTTAGCAGTTGTCCCTGAGCTGAGCTTCTACTATATTGGCTTTAACCATAGTAAGCCTCCGTTTGACGATGCCATTATTCGCCGTGCCTTTTCCCAGGCTGTTGATAAGGATAAACTGGCTTCTCTGGTATTTAAGGATATGATGCGGCCAGCCGATGGCATCCTGCCGCCGGGTATGCCCGGTTTCAATGAAGATTTACCGGGGCTTGACTTTAATGTAAATGAGGCAAAGGAGTTGATTGCTGCCTCAAGCTATGGTGATGCGTCTAATTTGCCGCCCATTACCATTACTACTTCAGGCTGGGGAGGACAAATATCTCAGGAGCTGGAAGCCATTATTTATGAGTGGCGTCTTAACCTGGGGGTGGAGGTGGAGGTAAGACAGCTGGAGCCTGAGGTGTTTCTCTATAACCTCCTTAAGGAGAAGGACGAGATGTACTATATGGGCTGGATAGCCGATTATCCCCACCCACAGAACTTCCTTGAGGTCTTGTTTTCTAGCGTCTCTGAATATAACTATGGTGAATTTAGCAACCCTGAGGTGGATGCCCTGCTAAAGATGGCAGGTATTGAGCAGGATAGCACGCTGAGCCTTGAGTTGTATCAGCAGGTTGAGCAAAAGCTGGTTAGTGATGCCGCCTGTATTCCTTTATGGTTCGGGCAAAACTATGCTCTCATTAAGCCCTATGTTAAGGGATATGAGCTAAATCCTCTTGGCTATGCCGGGCTGGATAGTGTCTCAATTTTGCCTCATTAGAAGAGAAGAAGAGTCAGAGAGAGGCGAAGCCGCCGCATGTCATTGCGAGGGGCCGAAGCTCTGAGCGCAGCGAAGAGTCAGCGACCGAAG
>DAOVGW010000040.1 GCA_030672225.1 Dehalococcoidales bacterium
CCTGGAGGCGGAGAAATCTCTCTGGCGAGGCGCTTACCACTTTTACCTCATCAAAGCCGAGATAGCAGGCAAAGGGGGCCGGGTTTATCTGCCTGAGTCGCCTATAAAGCTGATAAGGAGTAATAGAAAGCTCAACCTTAAAACGCTGTGAGAGATTCACCTCAAAAATATCACCGCTGATAATATACTGCCGCGCTTTTTCGACGGCAGCGACATATTCTTTATGAGTAAAACCGCCTTCAAGGATCACCGGCTCCACAGGAGAAGATACCGGCGTTTGCGGTGCCTCAGTGCTAAAACCTGAGACATCAGCCAGCTGAGCCTTCAGTTCATTTAGACGCTTTTCCGCCCTCTCTATTCTTTTGCTCTCTTCTAGTTCGGGGAAACCGGTGGAGATGACATAGGCCTTACCTTGAAGGTTATCAAAGGCCAAAACCAGGTCGTAGAAGCCGAAATAACACTCAGGTAGTTTGAGGTCATCTACCGCAGTTGAGGGCAGCCGCTCAATGAAATGACAAAGGTCATAGCTGAAGTAACCTACGGCACCGCCAATGAATGGTACCGGTGAGGAATAAGGGTCTAGGCGATAGACTTCCAGGAAATGACCTAAGATATCAAAGGGATTGCCACTCAGGCTACTCTTTTTAGCACCTTGGGTAATAGTGCTCTCACTGCCCCGAGTGCTAATTACTAGGAAAGGCTTGCTGCCGATAAAAGAATAGCGTCCTAGTTTGTAGGGGTCCATGCCGCTATCCAGAAAGAAACAGAACCGCTCATCCTTAAGAAGTGCAAAGGCATCAAGCGGTGTTAGCTTTGTGTCTATTTCTTCTATCAGTGGACAGCGAGATGCTCTGACCATGGGCCCTAACTACGATGAGGAGTCTATCTTGCCGACAGTTACTGGCATCATACAGTAGCGGGGAGTCCTCGTCAATTGAGGTCAAAAAAGCTTGTCTGAATAGGCCTACAGTTCCTCTCTAAAATACTTACGCTTAAAGTAGAGAGATACATTGACCAGGCTGATTAGCACCGGCACTTCCACTAGCGGTCCAATGACGGCGGCGAAGGCCTGCCCCGAACCAATGCCGAACACCGCCACGGTTACCGCGATGGCCAGCTCAAAGTTGTTGCTGGCAGCGGTGAAAGCAATTGTTGCTGTCTTGGGGTAGTCAGCCCCTATTTTCTTTGCCATGTAGAAAGAGACTAAGAACATGAGTACAAAGTAGATTAGGAGTGGGATGGCGATGCGAACCACATCCAGTGGCAGCTCAACGATGATTTCACCCTTGAGTGAGAACATCACCACAATGGTAAAGAGGAGTGCAACTAGCGTGATTGGACTTATCTTGGGGATGAATTTATTTTCGTACCACTCACGCCCCTTTGCCTTAATAAGCGTGAAGCGTGTAATCATGCCTCCGAAAAATGGTATGCCCAGATAAATAAGTACGCTCTGAGCAATCTGGCCGATGGTGATGTCTACCGCTGCCCCCTCCAGCCCGAACCATGCCGGTGCCAGCGTTATGAAGATATAGGCATAAACTGAGTAGAAGACTATCTGGAAGATTGAGTTAAGTGCTACCAGCCCGGCGGCATACTCAGTGTCTCCTTTGGCCAGCTCGTTCCATACGATAACCATGGCGATGCAGCGAGCTAGCCCTATCATGATGAGTCCCACCATATATTCCGGGTAGGCATGCAAGAAGATGATGGCTAGGAGAAACATGAGCACCGGGCCGATGAGCCAGTTCTGTACTAGGGATAGGCCAATCACTCGCCAGTTACGGAACACCCTACCCAGTTCCTCATACCTTACTTTGGCCAGAGGTGGGTACATCATGAGGATAAGTCCGATGGCTATGGGAATGGACGTGGTATCCACCTGAAAGAGGGTAATGAAGTCGGCGACTTTGGGGATGAAATAGCCTAAACCCACCCCTAGGCCCATTGCCAGGAAAATCCAGAGCGTAAGAAAACGGTCCAATACTGAAAGCCGACGCAATTCAGCCCTTGGCTCTGCGTTACTCATAATGCCTTTCCAAGTTGCAGTCGGAGCCTCAAAACAGCATCTACCTGTCTAGCCCCCAGCCTCTTCCAGCATCTTTATTACTTTTGCTTTTATCTTACCCCTTATTTCCCTGACCCTCTCCAGTGGCTTGCCCCTGGGCTCTTCTAATTCCCAGTCCTCGGTCTCTATGAAAGTTGCCGGGCATACCTCCTCCACCCTACAACCCATGGTTACCACTCTATCCACCGGCTCTATCATCTCAAGGGTGAGTGCTTTTGGCTTGCTGCCGCTTATGTCTATGCCGACCTCCCGCATGGCCTCGACCACGGTGGGGTCAATGGCATTAGCAGGGTCGGTCCCTGCTGAAAGCGCTTGAGCCTTCCCTTTTGCCAGTCGGTTGAAGAAGGCCTCAGCCATCTGAGAGCGGCCAGAATTATGAACACAAACAAAGAGCATGGTTTTCATAAGCTATCCTTCCCTAGATGCACATTCCCTATTTAAATCCTAAAAAAGAAGATTTATTTTCTTTGCTGCCGGGCACACCCTGGACCAACCCGCGCAGCCTTCTTGAGGCGCTCTCTGTCCACAGTCACTACCTCGTTGCCTTCCAGTGCCTTTCTGACGGACTTAATCAAATCAGGAAAGTATTCCTTCATACCTTCTTGGTCTATCGAGTAAAGTGACCACAGGCCATCCTTCCTCAGCTTGAGAAAGCCGGCATCATATAAGGCGCTGAGGTTTCGAGAAGCACTGGTCTGGGAAATGGCTAGCGCCTGCATAACCTCGCAGACACAACATTCTCTCTCTAGCAGGATGTTTAGAATCCTGAGCCTTGTCTCATCGGAGAGAGCCTTGAAAGCTTTAACTACATCTCGCAAGATCTAAAGTCCTTCCTTATATGCGCATATACGGTTGTATTTTACCCCATTGTCAAGGGTCCGTCAATTAAAATGGCAAAGGCTATTGACAAACTTTCCTTTCTATGATATTCTCGACTTTGTTGACTAATCTAGTCAACAAAGGAGCGGAGTAGGTGAAGCTTTCTACCAGAGGACAGTATGGAACCAGAGCCCTTTTGGAATTAGCCCTTCACCAGGGGCAGGGGCCGGTTCTACTGAGAGATATCGCCCAGAGGCAGCAGATTTCGCTACATTATTTGGAGCATTTGATTTCTCCCCTAATAGCTGGAGGTATAGTACGGAGCACCCGAGGCGCCAGGGGTGGAGTTTCACTGGCTCGGGCTCCTGAGGAGATAAGGCTGAGCGAAGTCGTTCGGCTTCTTGAGGGCTCAATTGCCCCGGTGAAGTGCGTTGATAATCCCGAGGCATGTAACCGCTCTGAATTATGTGTTACCCGAGATATATGGGGTGAGCTGAAACAGGCAATTGACGGCGTTTTAGAGTCCACCACTCTCAAGGATTTGGTTGAGCGGCAAAGAAGAAAGGAACAGCCTAAAGAGGCAATGTACTACATATAAGCTCACTAGGTTGATAGCTGGGACAGAGTGGGTAACAGGAGAAAATCAAGATGGCAGAGATAATTCAAAAAAAGGAGATGCTCAAGTACAAGACGGTAGAGATACTCAAGCTAACCAGGGGAATAGCCAGGGACTCTACTGAGCTAATCGGAAATACACCCCTGGTCAGATTGAACCGAATAACTGAGGGTCTGAAGGCAGAGGTTGTGGCCAAGCTTGAATCCTTTAATCCCCTAGGGAATGTGAAGGACAGGATAGGGGTGTCAATGATTGTGGATGCTGAGGAGAAGGGGCTCATCAACAAAGACACGGTTATCATCGAGCCCACCAGCGGTAATACTGGCATTGCCCTGGCCTTTGTCTGTGCTGCCAGGGGATACCGGCTCATTCTCACCATGCCTGACACCATGTCCCTGGAGCGGAGGCAACTCCTATCTATTTTCGGTGCTGAGCTAGTGCTAACCCCCGGGGCAGAAGGGATGCCAGGGGCAGTGAGGAAAGCCGAGCAACTAATGATGGAAAACTCCACCTACCTTATGCCCCAGCAGTTTAAAAATCCGTCAAATCCAGAAATACACCGGCTAACCACCGCCGAAGAGATATGGAGAGATACCGAGGGGATGGTGGATATTCTAGTCTCCGGGGTGGGAACCGGCGGGACCATTACCGGGGTAGCTGAGGTTATAAAGAAGAGGAAGCCTGAATTTAAAGTCATCGCTGTTGAGCCGGTTGATTCCCCGGTTCTTTCTGGAGGAAAGCCGGGGCTTCATAAGATTCAGGGTATCGGGGCTGGTTTTACCCCCGACATTCTGAGAACGGACTTAATTGATGAAATTATTAAGGTCACCAATGAAGATGCTGGCATAATGACCAGAAGATTAGCCAGAGAGGAAGGAATACTGGCCGGTATATCTTCGGGTGCAGCCACCTGGGCAGCACTGGAAATAGCCAAAAGACCACAAAACAAGGGTAAGCTTATAGTAGTAGTCTTACCTGACACCGGTGAGCGCTACCTATCTACCTGGCTCTTTCAGAAATAGATACCGAGTTAAATAAAAAAGGTAAATTCAATATGTTTAAAGCCTTAAGAGAAGACATCCAGACAGTATTTGCTAAAGACCCGGCAGCGAGGGGCGTGCTAGAGGTAATCTTCTGCTATCCCGGGTTGCATGCCCTGTGGTTTCATCGCTTGGCGCATTTCCTGTGGTGCCGTAAGTTGCGATTTCTAGCTCGGCTCCTATCACACGTCAATCGTTTCTTAACCAGTATTGAAATCCACCCCGGCGCCAAAATCGGCAGGCGTTTCTTTATAGACCACGGGGCAGGGGTGGTCATCGGAGAGACAGCCGAAGTCGGAGACGATGTGTTGATATATCAGGGAGTTGTTCTAGGTGGAACGAGTCTAAAAAAGGAGAAGCGTCACCCCACCATTGGCAATAATGTGGTAGTGGGAACCGGGGCGGTAGCTTTAGGCGCTATCACCATAGGCGACGGAGCTAGGATTGGCTCAGGCTCAGTGGTAGTAAAATCAGTTCCGCCTGGGACTACGGTGGTGGGAATCCCGGGAAGAATTGTAGAGGATCGCCATAAGCTACTCATAGACTTGGAGCACGGGAAATTGCCTGACCCGGTGGCAGAAGCTATAAGGCTTGTCTTAAGGGAGCAGGAGAAGTTGGGCGAGCGTCTGAAGAAGCTTGAGGGCTTAAGCGGGATAGTAGTCCCTAAAGATGAATTGAGGGACAGGAGGAAGGAATATGAGATTTGAAACGATAGCCATTCACGCTGGAGAGAGGCCGGATGAGATGTTCGGTGCTGTATCGGTACCCATATACCAGACATCAACCTTTGTCTTTGAGGACGTCGGTAAGACGAGGGGCTATGATTACTCGCGCACCGCCAACCCGACGAGAAAGGTTCTGGAGGATACCATTGCCGCACTTGAAGGGGGCAAGGCCGGCTTTGCTTTTGCCACTGGCATGGCTGCCGAAGCCACCGTCATCCACCTGCTGAAATGCGGCGACCATGTAATCTCGGGGGATGACGTCTATGGCGGAACATACAGGCTGTTTCAAGACGTGATGCCTGACTTTGGACTGGAGTTTACCTTCCTACGAATGGACAGTAGACAAACGATTGAGGCGGCGATAAAGCCCAATACCAGGATGCTGTGGCTGGAGACGCCTTCCAATCCACTACTCAACATTGTTGATGTTGAGATGGTGGTTGATATTGCCAAAAAACACAACCTCATGACCGTGATAGACAACACCTTTGCCACTCCCTATTTCTTAAGGCCAATTGAATATGGGGTTGACCTCGTTGTCCATTCCACAACCAAGTATCTTAATGGACATTGTGATGTTGTCGGTGGTGCCGTGGTCACTACCACTGAAGAGTTAACCGAGAGGGTTCAGTTTCTCTTAAATGCCATGGGAACCTGTGCTTCTCCCTTTGATTGCTGGCTGGTGCTTCGGGGAATTGAGACCCTGCCGGTGAGGATGAAACAGCACGCGGAAAATGCCACTTCGGTGGCGAACTACCTATCCGGGCATCCTGCGGTAAAGAGGGTGTTCTACCCTGGGCTTGATTCTCATCCGGGGCATGAAATCGCCAAGAGGCAGATGAAGGGGTTTGGCGGGGTAGTCTCTTTTGAATTAAAAGAGGGGACTGGGGCGGTAAGTAGCTTTCTGAAAAGAATTAAGGTCTTTTCCTTGGCAGAGTCGCTGGGCGGTGTTGCCTCCCTTGCTGAGCACCCGGCAACGATGAGCCATGCCTCAATGCCCAAGGAGCATAGAGAAAAGGCGGGCATCACAGAGGAACTAATCCGCTTATCAGTAGGTTTGGAAAACATTGATGATTTGATTGATGATTTACGCCGGGCGCTTTAGCGTCTTATAAGGAGTAGATAGAGTATGGGTTATGCCATAGCCTTACGCTGCCGAAAGTGTGGGCGAGAGTATCCCCTGGAGCCCCGCAACCTGTGTGATTTCTGCCTCAGCCCGCTGGAGGTGAACTATGACTATAAGTCCATGGCTAAAGCCGTAAGTCGGGAAAAGTTTGCCGGCGGACCACAGAGTATGTGGCGCTATCGTGAACTGCTGCCTGTGGACAGCGAAGTGGTGGATATTGGCACCGGTTTTACTCCTCTGGTCAAAGCCGATAATCTGGGGCAGAAGCTGGGGCTGGAGCGGCTCTATATCAAGAATGACTGCCTCAATCCAACATACTCGTTCAAGGATAGAGTTGTCTCAGTGGCTATCACCAAGGCGCGGGAGTTCGGCTTTGACACTGTAGCCTGTGCCTCAACCGGTAACCTGGCGGCCAGCGTCGCCGCTCATGCTGCCAAGGTGAATATGAATGCCTATGTCTTTGTCCCGTCTAATATGGAGCCGGGCAAGCTGGCGGGAACGGCCATTTACAACCCGGTTCTGGTGACGGTTGACGGGAGCTATGATGATGTTAATCGCCTCTGCGGCAAGCTGGCGGCAAGATATAACTGGGGTTTTATCAATATCAACCTCAGGCCCTATTATGCTGAGGGTAGCAAGACTCTGGCCTATGAGGTGGCCGAGCAATCGGGCTGGTGTGCTCCTGACTGTGTGGTAGTCCCGGCAGCCTCGGGGCTCCTCTTTACCCGAATATGGAAGGGTCTAGACGAGTTAGCCATGCTGGGTTTAATTGAACCGGTTAATACCCATATGTATCTTTCTCAGGCTGCCGGCTGCTCGCCTATTGTTAACGCATTTGCTGCCGGCTCTATCCACGTGCATCCGGTAGAGCCGGACACCATTGCCAAGTCTATAGCAATTGGCAACCCAGCTGATGGCTATTATGCTTTGAGGGTTGCCAGACAGTCCGGGGGTGGAGCCTCAGCCGTCACCGATGAGGAAGCTGTTGCCGGAATGAGGCTGCTGGCCGAGACCGAGGGTATCTTTGCTGAGGCAGCCGGTGGGGTGGTAATAGCGGCGCTAAAAAAACTGGTCGCTTCGGGGTTAATCAAGAAGAGTGAGCTTACAGTTGCTTTCATTACCGGGGCCGGGTCTAAGACCCAGGAGATACTCTCAGACATTGTCCAGACTTCTACTATTAAGCCTACCCCGGAATCTTTTGAGGAGGTGTTTGGTGTGTCAGTTTGAGTCTCTAGTATTCTCTGGTGCTATATTAATGGCAGAAAAGACACTGGGAGGATGAAATGGTTAAGAGACAAGTAATGTTTACCTTTCCTCAGGAGCTCATCAAGGAGCCCATCATCTATAACCTTAGTCAGCAGTTTACGGTGGTGACCAACATCCGCCGTGCCGATATATCCGAGGATAAGGGTTGGGTAGTTCTGGAGCTGGAGGGAGAAGAGAAGGATATTGAGCAGGGCATCGCTTGGGTAATAAGCAAAGGGGTAAGGGTTGACCCGGTCATTGGCGATATTGTGGAGGGCTAGAAAGTGAAACGGATATACCTTGATTATGCCGCCACCACACCGACACGCTCTGAAGTGGTGAGGGCAATGCTGCCATATTTCACTGATGCCTTTGGTAACCCTTCGGGTATTTACTCTTATGGGCAGGAGGCAAAAGGGACTATAGAGGAGGCAAGGGTTAAGGTTGCCGAGCTCATCGGTGCTCGGGATGAAGAAATCGTCTTTATGAGCGGAGGCGCTGAGGCAGATAACTTTGCCTTAACGGGTGTAGCTTATGCCAATGAGAGCAAGGGGAATCATATCATTACCACTTCCATTGAGCACCATGCCGTGATGGAAACCTGTAAGTTTTTAGAGAGAAGAGGATTTCTGGTAACCTACCTCCCGGTAGATAAATATGGCTTGGTTACCCCCAGTGATGTCAAAAGGGCTATTACTAGTAAAACTATCCTCATTTCGGTGATACATGCCAATAATGAAATAGGTACCATAGAGCCAATAGCTGAGATTGGCAAGGTTGCCAAAGAGGCCGGGGTCTATTTTCACACAGATGCTGTGCAAACAGTAGGGCACATCCCGGTTAATGTGAATGAACTCAGGGTAGATTTGCTCTCTATGTCAGCACACAAGTTATACGGTCCCAAGGGAATTGGAGCATTATATATCAGAAGAGGCACCAAGCTGCTTTCCTTTCTGCATGGAGGCGAGCAGGAGAGAGGGCGGCGGGCAGGTACAGAGAATGTCCCCGGTATTGTCGGCTTTGGCCGGGCAGTAGAGCTTGCCAAGCAAGAGATGAGTGAAGAGGCAGAGCGGCTGACCTACCTTCGTGACAAACTCATTAAAGGTCTCCTTGAGCGGATTGACCACATCTGCTTAAATGGTCATCCCCAGGAGAGGCTGCCTAACAATGTCAATATAAGCGTTGATTTCGTAGAAGGGGAATCAATGCTGCTAAACCTTGACCTGGAGGACATTTGTGCTTCTACCGGCTCAGCCTGTAGCTCATCAAGCCTTGAGCCTTCCTATGTGCTTCTGGCAATGGGGATTTCCCCGGAACAGGCACATGGCTCGCTCCGGCTTACTCTGGGCAAGTGGACCACTGAGGATGAAATAGAGCGAGTTTTAGACATCCTACCTGGCATTGTTGCCAAGCTCAGAGCGATGTCGCCGCTTTTTAGGGGCCAAAGATAGGAAAGGAAAGTTGATGGATAGTGTAGAGATGCTTCCCGTAAAGCGTATAACCAAGGAAGGCGAAAGCAGCACTGAGCAGGAGGTTGCCACAGAAATTTTGGTCACCATCTTCTTAAACGGCCAGGAGTTGGTAACTCTACTTTGCTCGCCAAAGGAGCTAAATTATTTGGCTGTTGGCTTTCTCGTCTCTGAGGGGTTACTCAAAAGTAAGGATGAAATCAAAAAGATGGAGGTTGATGATTGGCTAGGTGTGGTGCGTATAGAGACTGAAGGCAGTCCGGCGCCTGATAGTCGGCTTTTCGCTAAGCGCCTAATAGCCTCGGGGTGTGGTGGAGCGGCTACTTTTTACAGCGTTGATGATGCCACCATTCCAAAAGTGGAGTCCCAGATGAGAATATCGGCTGATGAGGTTTTTGCTCTGGTAAACAAATTTCAACATAGCTCCGAGGTTTATTTGGCGACGCACGGTGTTCATAGTGCTGCCCTGTGTGATAGGGAGAGCATACTGGTCTTTAATGAGGATATAGGCCGACATAGCGCCATTGATAAAATCTTTGGTAAATGTCTTCTAGAAGATATACCTACCGAAAACCGGCTAATAATGTCAAGTGGCCGAATTACCTCAGAGATTTTGCACAAGGTGGCTAGAAGAGGTGTGCCCATAATTATCTCCATATCAGCGCCGACCAGCCTGGGGGTGAAGATAGCTGATGAATTGGGCATCACTCTAATCGGCTCCGTTAAGGGGCAAAAGATGAATGTCTACACCAATGATTGGCGGCTGAGTTGACGCAGGGTAGGGATGTCAAGTTAAGAGAGAAAGAAAGACAGATACTGCTATAACGGGTGAGGCATGAAGGTAAGGGTAGACAGAAATTTGTGTACCGGTCTCGGTAATTGCGTGGCTTTGGCACCGACAGTCTTTGAGTTTGACGACGAGAACAAAGCTGTAGTTCTTGACCCTGCCTCTGTTGATGATGAGACCTTGTTAGAGGCTGCTGAAAGCTGCCCGTATGATGCCATCATTATTGAGGATGACGAAGGCAATCAGGTGTATCCCTGACCTCAAGCAACTTTGTTGCTAAATAATGTAACCTTTGCCGGGTCAATAGAGTGGTAGGAGGATTAAAAATGGCTGCCAGCTCTAAAACTATTGAGTCTGCTGCTGAAGTTTTACTAAAACATTTAGGTAGGGAGAAGGCTCTGGTTGTGGTTAGAGAACTCAGGAAAGTCAAGGGCAATAAGTCGTTCACTGAGACAATTAGACTTCTGTGTGAAAGGCTAAAGATGATGGGTGATTAGGTGCTGACATGAGGAAGGTCTACTTAGATAATGTGGCCACGACCCCTCTTCTGCCTGAGGTTCGCCAGGTGATGCTCCCCTATCTGGGAGAGGTCTTTGGTAACCCGTCCTCTCTTCATGACTGGGGAGATACTGCACGGCAGGCTGTGGAAGCGGCACGAGTCCAGGTGGCTCAGCTTATCGGGGCCAGTGCCGAGGAGATAATCTTCACCGGGAGTGGTACTGAAAGCAACAACCTGGCTATTAAGGGGCTGGCGCTGGCGCAGCAGAATAGGGGCAAGCATGTGCTAGTCTCAGCTATCGAGCATTTTTCAGTACTGCACTCAGCCAGGACCCTGGAGAAATGGGGCTTTGAACTGAGCCTGGTCCCAGTAGATAAGTATGGTGTAGTTAACCCTCGGGATGTGCGCCAAAGCTTGAGGAAAGACACTGTGCTGGTATCTATAATGCATGCTAATAGTGAGGTGGCTACCATAGAGCCAATACGGGAGATTGCCCAAATAACTAGGGAGAGTAAAGTGGTCTTCCATACTGATGCCGTGGCTACTGCGGGGACTATTCCTGTTGACGTAAAAGAGCTGGGGATAGACGCCTTAAGCCTGGCTGGAAACCAGTTTTATGGTCCCAAAGGGGTTGGTGCCCTCTGGGTGCGGAAGGGAGTGCGTGTTATGCCTCTCCTTAATGGTGGTGTGCAAGAAGGAGGACGACGCGCTGGCATGGAGAACGTGCCCGCTATTGTTGGCCTCGGTAAAGCGGCTGAATTGGCTAAAGCCAGCATGGCGGCAAGAATGGAGCACCTTGCCCGTCTTCGCGACCGCTTGCTAACGGAATTACCAGCCAAGATTGACCATGTAGTAGTTACCGGTCATCCCCAGAGTCGCCTCCCGGGAAACGCCAGCTTTTGTGTGGAGTTTATTGAAGGCGAATCCATGCTTATGTTGTTAAATAGCAGGGGGGTGGCTGTCTCCAGTGGCTCAGCCTGCACCTCAAGAGCCCTTAAAGCCTCCCATGTGCTCATCGCCATGGGAATATCTCATGCACTGGCACAGGGCTCCGTTCTCTTTACCCTTGGTATAGATAATACCCCTGAAGATATAGACTATGTCCTAGAGGTGCTGCCGCCCATTGTGGACAGGCTGCGGCAGATGTCACCGCTTTATTCTAAATTTACTAAAGCAGGCAAAGGAGGCATGTAGTATGCCAATTTATAGCGAAAAGGTAATGGAGCACTTTATGAACCCCCGCAATGCGGGGGAGATTGAGAATCCAGATGGTGTTGGCGAGGTAGGCAATCCAGTATGCGGTGACATGATGACCTTCTATATTAAGGTCAAGGACAACCGCCTGGAAGATGTTAAGTTTAAGACCTTCGGCTGTGGGGCCGCCATTGCTGTTTCCAGTATAGCCAGTGAGATGGCCAAGGGCAAGACACTGGAAGAGGCAATGAAAATCACTCCCCGTGTAGTAGCTGAGGAACTGGATGGGTTACCCCAAAATAAGTTTCACTGCTCCAATCTGGGGGCCCAAGCCCTTTCTAAGGCCATAAAAGATTACCTGAGCAGAAAGAAGGCAAAAGCAGGAAAGAGGAAAGAGGGGATGACAGCGCCAAAAGAAAAAAGGGAGCACCTTTTTTGTCCCTACTGTGGGGAGGGGCTGGCGGAAGCAGCTACCACCTATTGCCAGGCTTGTAAAATAGCCATGTTCAATTGTCCCAAATGCCGAAAGCCGATAGCCAGGGAGAATAAGGGCTGTCCTTATTGTAGGGCTGATATTCAGGGTGAGGTTGCCTGAAGGGGGATTAAATGGCAGAGAAAGAGAAACTCTCTATAGTCATGTTCAGCGGTGACCTGGACCGAGCCCTGGCCGGATTTATGCTGGCCACTACCGGGGCCAGTATGGGGATGGAGGTCAAAATGTTCTTTACCTTCTGGGGACTGAATATTATTAAAAAGAACGAAGGTGGCATTAGGAGTAAAGGGCTGGTAAAGAAGATGCTGAACTTCATGAACCGAGGCGGCTCTAAGAGGCTGAAGATGTCTAAATTCCACATGCTCGGTCTGGGCACCGGCATGATGAAAGGGCTGATGAAGGAAGTTAAGATGCCTTCTATTGATGAGTTTATTGCTATGGCTAAAGATATGGGAGTAAAGCTTCTAGCTTGCTCTACCAGTTGTGGCATAATGGGCATTCCTGAGGACTCTTTTCGCAGTGAGGTTGATAGCATTGTCGGTGCCGCCTATTTCTTGGGTGAGGCACGCCAGTCTAAGGTGTCCCTTTTCATATAACTGGCCTTTAGCCAGGGACGAGTCAAGGAGGAGAAGATGAAGGCAGACCAGACACTGGATTGCATGGGGCTTTATTGCCCTATACCCATTATCAAAACCGCAGAGAAGATTAAACAGTTAAAGCGGGGAGAGGTCCTGGAGGTGGTGGCTGATGATAAGGGAGTAAAGCAGGATATGCAGGCTTGGTGTGAGGCTACCGAACACGAATTCCTGGGAGTGGAGGGGGATAGTGGGGAAGTCCGGGTTTATGTGAAAAAAACACACGACTGAAAAACCCGGTTATATCTTAGCTAGGTTCTCTGTATGGAGACTCATTTCAAGACTATACACCCAGCTTGTCATGCACATTAAAGAAGGAAAGCAGGTTGTCGCGGGCTACTATGCCAACGATGTTACCATCCTCAACTACCGGCAGTTGATTAATGCCTTGTTCGGTTAAGATTTTCAGTACACTGGAAAGGTCTTCATTGGGTGTCACCCACTTTAGCTTCTCAAATGGTGTCATGACTTCTTTCACCGTTTTGCTAGCCCACTGGTCACGGGGCACTGCCTTTATATTCTGCAGGCTAACCAGCCCCAGTACGCGGCTATCTGCCACCACCAGGCAGTGACGGCCAGAAGGTAGGATATACTCGTTGACTAGCTTTTCAATAGTAGTATCTGAAGGCACCATGAGGCAGTCTCGGGTCATTATCTCGCTGGTTAAATGGTCCTTAAGCACCTGTTGCAGGGCCAGCTGACGGTAGCTACCAGCAGCTGCGTTGCCTAAAAACCAGCCAATAAAGGCAAGCCAGAGCCCGTTAAACAGGAACCCCGAGAAGATAAGCCATACACCACCAAAGATGAAGAGAAAGCCTACTCCCTGGCCGATATTGGTTGCTATCTTAGTAGCCCGGCGTAGGTCCCGGCTTTGCCACCACAGTATTGCCCGCAGCACACGTCCCCCATCCAGTGGAAAACCGGGGATAAGGTTAAAGACGGCGAGTATTAAATTTATCCACCCAAGCCAGAAGGCTACCGCTATCGCTACCTCAGCCGTATCGGGTAACATAAACCAGATTGCCCAGAATATGCCACCTAATGCGAAGCTGGTTAGTGGCCCGGCCAGTGCGATACGGAATTCAACCTTAGGCTCTTTCGGCTCCTCGGTTATCAGAGAGACACCGCCAAAAATAAAGAGGGTTATTGATTTAACCGGGATGCCTGATGCCTGAGCAACCAGGCTGTGCATCAGCTCGTGTGCCAGGATGGAGCCGAAGAAGAGCAGGCTGGTCACCACGCCGGCGAATATTGAGGTGGCTAGACCCCAGTTCGGGAAATAGCTGGTAGTCAGAGCCCAGGTCACCACCACAAAAACGATGAACCAGGAATAATTAAGCCTTATGGAAATGCCAAATAGCTTGCCAATAGGTATGCCGCCTCTTAGCACCTGACAACCACTCCTTTTTTAAGCTTGCCCATTGAAATTGTTTAATGTGTTGGGTCTTTGAGTTTATTTAGTCCAAGCGTCTTAGTGACTCAGCGATTTTGACCATTTCTTTTTCAGTTATCCACTCGGCGGGATAGAGCATAGCTCGTATCATCACGCCGACCACTTCATCCGGAGATAGCTCAAAGTCAAAATACAAGCTAAGGTACAACCCTTCGTAGTCCCATTCGGGGGTATATTCGGCCAGCAGTTCGGGGTCAGCCTTTTGCAGTTGTTGCAGGGTATCGGTAGACCAGCTTCCGCGAACCAGATAGGCTGTCTCTCCGTTCACCTTGACCTCGGAAACGGCATCATCGGGCCGCTGCCATTCCAGCCCCAGGCTTTGAAGTAAAGCATTATCACTGACTGATGGTGGAAAGCTCCAGGGATATTGAATAAGGACATTATGGGAA
>DAOVGW010000018.1 GCA_030672225.1 Dehalococcoidales bacterium
CCACCTCCACCATTGATTTCTCCCTGACCAGTGGCTACCAAATCCCTATTGAAGAGCGAAGCTCAGAGGAAGTAACCCATATTCAGGGAGCAGCCATTGCCCCCGAGGGCGTTAATGTCATCAACCCCGCTTTTGACATCACCCCCAGCCAGTACATCACCGCCATCATCACCGAAAGGGGTATAATAAAGAAGCCTTTTGGTGAGGGGATTAGGGGGGTTATATGAAAACAATTAAGTGGCTTAAATTTCTCAAACTAGTACTTTGGGATGAAGGTGTATTACAAAAAACTGCAAATACGCTCCTTATTGTTTTAACTATTTTGGCTCTTATATTTACTGACCTCAAAGAATGGCCCTACTGGATATTAGTGTTATTAATGTTATTCATTGCGTGGTGGTATTTTACTTTCAGTTGGGCTTATAAGAAATGGAAAGGGGAACTAAGTAGTAACTGGATTACTAGGTATGAATTAGAACATGGTGAATTGCCGTCATTACCGAGTTTTTTCATAAAATGGGGGATGGTAGGCAATTATACTGATGGTCAGCCAGTCCGTAAGGGTATTGCTTTAAAAATTGCTAGTGGCCAGTGTTGGCATAACTTAGACCCTAGCCAGCAAGAGCAAATATTAGAGTTATGGGAGTGGTTAGGTAAAGACCGCCGAGACTATATAGCACAAATGAAGAGGATGCTACCGCCTGGTGGCAAAGGAATGACATTACACCACAAGAGATAAATCAACCAAGATTGAACTCAACCATGATACAAAGGAGGTCTTTAATGCCGCAGGCTAAAATTGGGGTTATTGGGGGGACAGGGCTTTATGATATTGAGGGGCTAACTGATATTGAAGAGGTTAGCCTTGATACGCCCTTCGGCAAGCCGAGTGATACTATCACCATCGGCACGCTGGAGGGACAAAGAGTTGCCTTTCTGCCCCGCCACGGTAAGGGGCACACTATCTCCCCTACCGAAATACCACAAAGAGCCAATATCTACGCCTTAAAGTCGCTGGGGGTGGAGCATATCATCGCCATTAACTCGGCAGGCAGCTTCAAGCTGGAAGTCAAGCCCGGCGACCTTCTCATCCCCGACCAGCTAATTGACCGCACCCGTCAAAGGATAAATACCTTCTTTGGTGACGGCATTGTTGCCCATATCCAGTTTGCCGAGCCTTTTTGCCCAGCTTTAAGCAAAATCCTGTACCGCTCAGCCAGAGAAGCTGGGGCCGATGTTCACCCCAGGGGCACCTATGTGGTTATGGAAGGCCCTGCCTTCTCCACTCAAGCCGAATCACGGCTCCACCGCTCGTGGGGGGCTGATGTTATCGGCATGACGGCACTGCCTGAAGCCAGACTGGCACGGGAAGCCGAAATCTGCTACGCTATTATTGCCTGCTCAACCGACTACGACAGCTGGCACGAGGAAGAGGAGCCGGTATCGGTAGATGCTATCCTAAGTACCATGCGCCAGAACATTGAAATGGCCAAGAAAATTATCAAGCTGGCGGTAAGCAGGATACCAAAGAGACGGGACTGCGACTGCGCCACGGCTCTTATGGGGGCTATTGTTACCGCTCCGGAGCTTGTGCCACCAGAGCAAAAGAAAAAGCTGGACCTGCTGCTAGGCAAGTATTTAACCAAAGGAGATAGTTAACCACACTATGCCCGATGTAAGATTTGGTTGCCTGCCGACCATGATTGGTAGTTTGCCCCACACTGACCCGGCCGAGGCGTGTTCTTTAGTTGCTAATTACCTTAAGGACATACCCGCCTGGCCGCAGCTGCCCAAGCGCTCCTTTGAGGAGAACATGTGCGTCCAGTTCAGCCAGGGTTTCCCGGCGGTTGTTATTAAAGATGAGCGTATCTATGTAGACCGCTCCGAGGACTGGGATGAGCCACTGGAGGAACTCTATACTGCCTATCTGGAAAATAATGCTGCTAAGTATGCCGTAAGCACTGAGCATGCCGCTGGTCTTCACAAATTTCTTTCTCTAGGAAATCTGACACCCCTGGCAGTTAAGGGACAGGTAACCGGACCCATTAGCTGGGGTCTGACTGTTACCGATGATAGTGGGCGGGCTATACTCTACGATGACATGTTAGCCGATGCCGCCGCCAAGCTGCTAAAGCTTAAGGCAGGCTGGCAGGAAAAAGCACTGAGTAAAATCTCCAAAAATACCATCATTTTTGTTGATGAGCCGGCTATGTCCTCTTATGGCTCAGCCTTCTTCTCTCTATCGCAGGAGAAGGTTACCAGCCTTCTGGAAGAGGTCCTGGGCGGCATTAGACGACTGAAAGGGGTCCACTGCTGTGGCAACACCGATTGGTCACTGCTGCTTGGTACCAGCACTGATATTATCAGCTTTGACGCCTATAACTATGCCGAGTCACTCAGCCTGTATCCGGCCGAGGTAAAAAGGTTCCTTGGCAGAAATGGTGCTATTGCCTGGGGAATTGTGCCCAATGATGAGAAGCAACTGGCCGGGGAAACAGCCGCCAGCTTAAAAGACCGACTGGAGGAGGCGATGGCACCTTTCACCAGGAAGGGGGTCCCGTTTAAGCAGCTGGTTGAGCAAGGGCTTTTAACCCCCAGCTGCGGGCTGGCATCCCTCACCGAGGAAGCCGCCGCCCGGGTCCTTGAGCTACTGGCTGAACTATCCCAGAACATAAGAAAGCGCTATCCGTAGAAGAGTCAGCTATAGATGGAATGCCAGATTGAATTAAATAAAGCAAATTGCACCTGCACCTATGAACCCTGTTCCAGAAAGGGCAAGTGCTGTGAATGCATCACTCACCACCTGGAGTTTGATGAGCTCCCGGCCTGCGTCTTTCCCCCAGAGGTAGAGAAGACCTTTGACCGTTCCTTTGCCAGGTTTATTGAGGTTTTCGGTAATAGAAATAGATGAACTGCCAAGCTGGTTAGAGGGTCCCCTTGCCGAGGGTAGCTTGAAGGGGGCAGTTGATACCTAATAACCTCCAGGAGTAGCCCGTAGCTAAAAAAGCCTATGAAACAAGTCTATCTCTTGACCGGCAGACCGGGAACGGGGAAAACCAGCCTCATCAAACAGGCAGTGGCTGAGATGGCAGGCAAAGCCGGCGGCTTTTACACCGAGGAAATACGAAGCCAGGGGATAAGGAAAGGCTTTAGACTGGTTACTCTAGATGGACAGAGTGCCATACTGGCCCATGTTAAGAGCCAAAGCCGGTACCGGGTAGGTAAGTACGGGGTTGACATTGATAGTCTGGATCAGATAGGAGTTCCCGCTCTCCTTAAGGCAGCCGAGCAGTGTGAGTTGGTAGTCATTGATGAAATCGGCAAGATGGAGCTATTCTCAGCCAACTTCAGGAAGACTGTTCTAGAGATAATTGACAGCGGCAAGAGGGTCCTGGGAACCATCATGTTCAGCCCCAACCCGTGGGCAGACGCCATCAAGCGCCGGCCCCAGGTGGAGCTAGTACCGGTAACCGGCTCCAACTACCACCAGGTACTAGACGGATTAAAACGCTGGCTAAAAACCCCAAACGAGGATAAAACCTGATGCCAAAGCTACCGGAGATGGTCCAAGCACTGCTAGAGCCGAAAGCCTACCCTGAGCCGACACAGGGGGTGGAGCTGGTGCAGACGCAGATGTCCTTTGTCTTCCTGGCCGATAGCTATGTCTATAAGGTGAAAAAGCCTGTAAATTTAGGCTACCTTGACTATACCACCCTGGATAAGCGCCGGTTCTACTGCCAAAAAGAAATTGAGCTTAACCGAAGACTCTGCCCTGATGTCTATCTGGATGTAGTGCCCATAACCCGGCGCCAGGGTGAGTTTCTTATCGGTGGCCAGGGCAAAGCCGTAGAGTATGCAGTAAAGATGCGCCGACTATTCCGGGAACAAATGATGGATGTGCTGCTTGGGAATAACCAGGTGAGCCCGAAAATGCTCACCGACCTGGCACAAAAGCTGGTGGAGTTTCACCGAAGGGCAGAGACAAACGAAAGCATCAGCACCTTTGGTAAGCTCAGTGTTATCAGGCAGAATACCGAGGAGAACTTCAGCCAAACCGACAAGTACATCAGCAAGACCATCTCCAGCAAGAGGTACCAGCAAATCGAGGAGTACACCCATAGCTTCCTTAGGGAAAAGGCGGCTCTATTTGGGAAACGAACACGGGACGGCCGTATAAGGGACTGCCACGGCGACCTCCATGCCGCCCATATTTGCTTTGCCGACGGCATCTGCATCTATGACTGTATAGAGTTTAATGATAGGTTTAGGTATTGCGATGTCGCCTCGGAGGTTGCCTTCCTGGCTATGGATTTAGACCACTACGGGCAGGCCGACCTATCCCACCATTTCATTAATGCTTATGTAGCTTGGAGTCAGGATAAAGAGCTACTGGAGCTACTCAATTTCTATAAGTGCTACCGGGCTTATGTGCGTGGCAAAGTAGAAAGCTTTAAGCTGGAGGACCCTCATATCTCAACGGAGGAAAAGACAAGGATTTTAGCTGTTGCCAAAAGGTATTTTGAGCTGGCTGAGTCATATATATGAGGGGGAGTATATCATGTCGCTGATACCAGCTTTTGAAATAGGTTTGTGGAATGCCTGGATTTTTATACTTTATCAATTTATACTTTTTGGTCTACTGTCCCTAATTTATAAAGGTTCATTCAAAAAAGGTGCGACTTCAGTTCCGTATAATAAGACTGAAAAGAGAATCGCCATTTTCTATGAGGCAATTTGTTATAGCGCTATGATTTACTCTATTTTCCTGCCGTTAAAGTTAGGGGCAATATGGTTTTACATCGGTCTTCCTATTTGTTTATTAGGTGTAATTCTGGATACGATTGTTTCGGTGAATTTTGCCACTACTCCGCTTGCTGAACCTGTTACCAAAGGACTATATCGTTATTCAAGACATCCTATATACGTTAGTTTCATCGTAATTCTTATTGGGGTGGGTATAGCTTCAGCTTCATGGCTTTTATTGTCGTTTTCGATTGTACTTATGGTGTTGATACCTCATATAGTAATCCCCGAAGAACGCTTCTGTCTGGAAAAGTACGGTGATTCCTACCGTGAATATGTGAATCGGACGCCAAGATACATAGGAATACCGAAATCAGGGGAAAGGTGATTATATGTCCTTCGGAGGCGCAGAAATGAAAGAACCATTTGTGAAATTTATAGAAAGTGAGTTGGGGACTGGTTTTCTGCTGATCGCCTGTGGCCTTCCCGGCACCTGGAAAACGGAGACAACCGAGGAAGTAGCCAGGATTAAGGGCTATCCCCTCCTTCGCAGCGACCTGATTAGACTGGAAGTCTTGAAGAATGAGGACATATTCGATGAAAAAGTCGCCTCAAATATGGATAAACGACTAATGGTCTATGACGAGATGTTCCGACAGGCCGATGAGACCCTGAAAAAGGGCGATGGTGTAATACTCGATGCCACCTTCGTCACCCAGTCACTACGAAGGCGGGCGGCGGCGATAGCCGCTAAACACGAGCTGAGGTTTGTCATCCTGCAAACGAACTGTCCACAGGAGGTATCCATCAGACGGATACTAAGTCGCACCAAAGAGGATTATGTATCGAACGCACTCACCGAGCAAGCCTACCTCAACAATAAAAAGAAGTTCGAAGAAGTGGACTTGAATGATTTAAAGAACTTGTATCCGAAGCTTAATATCACCCACCTGATAGTCGATACCCGGCACGACCTGCCAGAGGACTGGTACATTATT
>DAOVGW010000054.1 GCA_030672225.1 Dehalococcoidales bacterium
CTCATAGTGCTCTTTTAACCGGAAAATATACATCTGCTGCTGCTCACTGTTCCAGTTACCCCTGATGCCCTCAAAGAGAGCGGTGCCGTAGTGGAGGGCATGGGTCATAACCCCGACCTTGGCCTCGGCCAGGGGGATAAACTTCTTATGAAAAAAGGCATAAGGTGGCATTTGAGCGTCTCCTTTCTTGGTTTTGGGATTATAGCTATTAATCAACCATAATACAAGTAGCCGAGGCCGTCTATCCCCTCGGCTAAAGCTTTTTGCCGCAGCTTGAGCAGAATTTACTGCCGGGAAGGTTCGGCTGTGAGCAAGCCTTACAGATAGGGTTATTTCCCTTTTGGCTTTCACCAAAGTATAGCTTTACATGTGGCCACGGAATCTCAATTCCCTCCTCGTCAAAGGCTTTCTTGAGCCTCTTTCTCAACTCACCGGTTAGCTCCCACTGCTTCATCGGTTTGGTCTCACCAAGTATTTTTATATCTATACCGGAATCACCAAATTTATTGACCCTGAGTGCCTGAGGAGCAGTGCGTATGAATTTACCGAAGTATTCATCCTCAGCCAGTTCCTTACCTACCCGGTTTATTACCGCCATTACCCGCTCAAGGTCCTCGCCGTAGCCTACCGAAACGTCCAGGTTAACCCGGGCCCAGTCCCGGGTATAGTTGCTGGTGGTAGTAATCTGGCCATTGGGTATAGAGTGAACAATGCCGTCAAGGTCGCGCAGCACTGTTCGCCTCAAGTTAACATCCACAACCAGACCGACGATACCGGCAATCTTAGCCACATCACCCTTGTTATATTGGTCCTCAAGGATGATAAACAGCCCATTAAGGTAATCTTTTATCAGGCTCTGGGCGCCAAAGCCGATAGCTATGCCGGCAACCCCGGCCCCAGCCAGTAGGGGGGTAATGTTTATTCCCACTTCAGAAAGGACCATAAATACGGCGGCTATTGCTATGACAGCTCCCAAAGCGGTGGTAAGAAAGCGGCTCAATGTTTGTGACCGCTTGGCTAATTCCTCCTGGGCACGGCGCTTCTTACCCCTTACCGCGACCGACCTCTCAACGAGCCGGGGTATTGCTACCTTGATTACTCGGTAGGTTATATACGAGAGCAAGAGGATGATAAGGATGAGAATACCGTGCTCTAAAAACCAGCTACCGATATTTCCCCACATAGTAAAATCCTCCTAGAAACGCCTTGAGGGCATTATAGCACAACTTCTGTTCACGATATAGATGTTTTACCTTAAGGCTAGAGCAAAGACGGGAGTTTTTGCTAGCTTGAGGCTGGACTTGTTTTTGGGCGTGTCATCACTACCCTCTGGATATAAAGGTTTTAACCCGGCGCTCAAAAGTGCCTCGTTCTAGAAGAACACGGCGCTGGCACTTTAGGCATTTAATCCCAATATCAGCACCGAGCCTTACTACCTGCCACTCATAGCTGCCACAGGGGTGCTTCTTTTTGAGGTGGACAACATCACCCAGCTTAATCTCCATAACCATTGCTTTGCCTCAGGGGGTTGGTACTTTACTGTGAGGCAATGTTAGTCCGGTAATAATTAATCTGGTCTCGTAGCTCGCTGGCAGCCTTCCGCGCCGCCTTAGCAAAGTCTTTTTCCTGTGAGGCATATATAATCTGTCGTGAGGAGTTAATAATAGCCTTCTCTCCTTTGCTATCGACTCCATAGCGAACTGCTAAAGCAGTGTCTCCTCCCTGGGCGCCGATGCCGGGAATAAGCAGTGGCATATCAGGGTAGCTCTGCCGAATTAGCCTTAACTCTTCAGGGCAGGTAGCACCAACAACCAGCCCAATATTGCCGTACTTGTTCCATTCGGCTGCCTTTCTGGCTACCAGTTGAAATAAGGGATAGCCCTGCCCTCCTAGCTCACAGCGCAGCGCTTGGAAATCAAGAGCGCCGGGATTGGATGTTCGGCACAGGATGAATACCCCCTTATCCCGGTATCGGATAAAGGGCTCTACCCCGTCAAAGCCTAAATAGGGATTTACGGTAGCGGCATCAAAGTTAAGGTTATCAAAAATAGCTCTGGCATAGGCTTTAGCGGTACTGCCTATATCGCCCCGCTTGGCATCGCCTATTGCTGGTATATCACTGGCTATGTAGTCCACAGTTTGCTTCAGGATGTTAAATCCCATCTCTCCCAGTGCCTCATAGAAGGCAAAGTTCAGCTTATAGGCACAGACCAAGTCGGAAGTAGCATCAATAATTTTCTTGTTGAACTCAAAGACGCCCACATTGGCTGGCATTAGCTCCGGATCAGGGTCAAGGCCAACGCAGAGCAGACTATTATTCTTCCGGGCAGCTATAATAAGCTTTTCAATAAAATTCACCGCATTCCCCCTGTGATAGGTTGATATTATCAGTCACCATAGAGGAGCGTCAAGTTAAGTAGTGAGGTTTAATCGGTAGTGATATAATTAGTTTCGGATATTTGGCAAGGAGCGTAGGTTGGTAGCTTCTCTTTATCAGCAGGCTTTAGACTATATCTACAGCTTTATAGATTATGAAACTATGCCCCGGCCGCATGATGCTGCCAGTTATGACCTCAGGCGCACGGAGGAGCTGCTGGCTCGTTTGGGCAACCCTCACCTGAAAGCCAAGTCAGTCCATATTGCTGGTACCAAGGGCAAGGGCTCGACCGCCGCCATGCTCGCCTCGGCTCTTACCGCCTCTGGTTATACTACCGGCCTTTATACCTCGCCTCATCTTAGCGACCTAAGAGAGCGTATCCGGGTTGATGGTAAGTTAATCTCCGAGGCAGAGCTTATTAGTCTGGTGGAAAAACTCAAGCCTGAGGTTGAGGCAGTGAACTTAAGAGCCAGCTACGGTCAGCTTACTACCTTTGAGCTGTTAACCGCTCTGGCATTTTCCTACTTTGGTCTCAAAGGAGTTGATTTTCAGGTGGTGGAAGCCGGGCTGGGGGGTAGGCTTGATGCTACCAATGTAGTAAAGCCTGAGGTTTGCATCATCACTTCTGTTAACCTTGACCATACTGATGTATTGGGTGACTCTCTGGCCCAAATTGCCGCTGAGAAGGCGGGCATTATCAAGCCGGGTGGAGTGGTGGTTAGTTCACCCCAGACTGATGAAGTGGCTCAAATAATAGAAGAAGCCTGTCTTAAGTGTGGTGCTGGGCTGGTCAGGGTA
The DNA here is from genome assembly GCA_030672225.1 of Dehalococcoidales bacterium. Classification (GTDB taxonomy): domain Bacteria; phylum Chloroflexota; class Dehalococcoidia; order Dehalococcoidales; family ARS1013; genus ARS1013. The sequence continues at coordinate 3,176 of DAOVGW010000054.1, forward strand.
GGTAGTGATGTCACCTGGCAAGAGCTGGGTTTTGATGCTAGTAGGCAGTTACTCAAGGTTAACGGGAGGCTAGCTAGTTACCAGTTGTCCCTGCCGCTACTTGGGCGCTACCAGCTGGAGAATGCGGCTACAGCAGTGGCCGCCCTTGAGGTTTTAGCTGGCAGGGGCTTTGGTATTTCCCGGGATAGTATCATTACCGGTCTAGCCAAGGTAAGCTGGCCGGGCCGCTTTCAGATTGTGAGCCGTAGCCCCCTTATAGTGGTTGATGGTGCCCATAACCCGGCTGCAGCCCGGGGCTTGAGACAGTCCATTGAGCACTACTTTAAAAACTTTGGCCGAGCCATTTTGGTTATCGGGGCATCATCAGATAAGGATATAGCCGGTATCGTCTCTGAGCTTTACCCCCTTTTTGATAAGGTGATTGTCACCCGCTCCCGTCACCCCAGGGCTGTGGCAACACCGCCCATTGTAGCTGAATTTAGGAAGCACAGGGTAAAAGCCCAGGCAGCGGAGACAGTCCCTGAGGCGTTATCGCTGGCGCTGGCTCAGGCTGGCTCAAGCGACCTTATCTGCATTACCGGTTCTCTTTTTGTGGTTGGTGAGGCCATTGAGCAGTTAAAAAGGGGCGATTTATAAACAAGTTTTAGGGCGGCTCACTCATAAACTTTAGGGTGCAACCTCAAATTGGGTAGTTTGAGCCTCCTTGGGCAGCATGTTGCCTAGGATTTTCTCTAATGCCATGGTGTGGCTACAAAGCCCCCAGCTGGAAAAGAAGCGACACGAGCAGTGCCACTTGCCATCTTTGTATCCGGTGGTGTGGCTGTCATTATCGCCGCGGAATTTAATAGAAAACTCAGTGAAGGTGACCCGCTCTGTCTCCTCGGCATAGCGTCTTGCCTTTTCAATCTTCCCAATCAGACTTGACTGCATGACGACACCTCCTTAAACTTCAGAAAGCACCGACTTTAAGCTAGTCCCAGTGCTTTCTTTTTCCGTATTACTATTAGAGTCGCTAGAAGCATGTTACCTACTTCTTTAAAAGGCTACACCTTAATTTTATACCCTCTTGGCTTATAAGTCTAGGAAAATTTTTGTTAATTTAGCCGGGCTAACCTAAACATTTTGAGACTTTTAGAAAAAAATTTGTCTTTATCTTTTAAGGACAGATTAGGATTAAGAAGGGACTAGAAGGGATGGCTTGCCAGATAGTTTCTGTTTGCTCAAGAGTAGCTGTTGGGTTAGAATGCGTCGGGGAAAGCCTAATCTGGAAAAGAAAGGAAAGAGTAGGGTGAAGGCGCTACTTCAGCGAGTAACTGGTGCCAGGGTCAGTGTTGCCGGTGAGGAAGTGGGCCGGATAGGCCGGGGGCTGGTGGTTTTTATCGGTGTAGCCAGTGAGGATACGGAAAGGGATGTTCGCTACCTGGTACAAAAAGCTGTAAATTTGCGAATTTTTGCTGATGAGGCTGGCAAGTTTAACCGCTCAGCTCTGGATATTGGTGGTGAACTCCTGCTGGTGAGCCAGTTTACCCTGCTAGCTGATACCAGGAGAGGACGGCGTCCCAGTTTTACTGAGGCGGCGCCATCGGCTCAGGCTGAAAAACTATTTGGTGAGTTCGTTAAGCAGGCTTGTGCCACCGGCTTAAGGGTTCAAACCGGGCGCTTTGCCCAGTATATGGCGGTAGAAATCCATAATGACGGCCCGGTAACTATCCTCTTGGATAGCAGAGAAAAGTTTTAGAAAACAGCATTTATTGAAACTAATTGCAACTGCAAGGGGTTGCAATTACTGTTTTTGTGTGCTATGATATTCACCTAATCTTGGGAACTAAGGTGAAATTTAAGTGAGCCAAAGCGGTGATATAATCCGTAAGCTAAGTAAGCAGGGGTACCGGCTGACACCTCAGCGAATGATGATACTGGAAGCTGTTGAAAGGGCCGATAGCCACATCAGTGCTGAAGAGATATACACCCAGATTTTAGCCCGGTATCCACATATAAATATTTCTACGGTCTATCGCACCCTTGAGCTACTTAAAGAACTGAGTCTGGTAACAGAGACAGACCTTGGCGATGGACGGGTGCGCTATCACGGTATGAAAAAAGGGCACCATCACCACCTCGTCTGTCAGAAATGTGGCGCCATAATTGACCTTGATGAATCGGTGCTATCTCCGCTTAAAGTGGCTTTGCTCCGCGAATATAAATTCAGTGCTGACTTGAGGCATCTGGCTATTTTCGGGAGCTGTGCCAACTGCCGGTAAATTTTTTTTGAGTTATTACTGCAATTAGTTGCACCTGCATAAAAGTGCATAATGCTTGAGGAGGTATAATAATACACATTCCAGACGGTTTCCTTAATGTGGCTACGATGGCGACTACATATGCCGTGTCGGCAGGTGGTGTGGCTAATGCGGTGAGGCTAGCCAACAAGAAACTGGGGGAAAAGCAGGTGCCGCTCATGGGCATACTAGCGGCTTTCGTCTTTGCCACTCAGATGCTCAATTTCCCGGTAGCTGGTGGCACTTCAGGACACCTGATTGGTGCAGCTTTGGTGGCGATTTTGCTCGGTCCGTGGGTAGCAGTCCTCGTAATGAGTTGTGTCCTCATTGCTCAGAGCCTCATCTTTCAGGACGGCGGACTGCTGGCTTTAGGCGCAAATATCTTTAACATGGGCATTATCGCTGGCTTTGGTGCTTACTATCTCTATCGCCTGACCGGCTCGTTACTGGGTGATAACCGGAGAGCAAAGGTGGTTTCTGGCTTTATTGCCGCTTGGGGCTCGGTATTTCTAGCGTCCATTGCCTGTGCTATTGAGCTGGCAGTTTCGGGAGTATTACCAATAGGTGTTGTTCTGCCGGCTATGGCTGGTGTCCACGCCCTTATCGGCATCGGCGAGGGACTGATTACGGTGGCTGTGCTCAGCTTAGTGCTGGCCACCAGAGCTGACCTACTTAAGCTACAGAGGATTTAAACAGCAGGAGGCAATAATGAACAAGAAGGGATGGCTAATCGCTTTACTCCTTTGTTTGGCGGTAGCCACTGTGTCACCTCTAGCTTCATCTTCACCTGATGGGCTGGAACGTGTGGCTGAGGATGAGGGGTTTATTGCCCTTGCCCAGGAGGCACCCTTTGTTGTTATTGCCGACTATATCTTTCCCGGCATAGAGAATGAGGCAGTGGCCACAATACTGGCCGGGTGGGTAGGCACCGTTACCCTATTTGGCATAGTCTACGGTATTGCCCGGTTAATCAAATCAAAGAAAAGGACATTAGCTGGCTAGACACTCTGGCCTCAAAGGGGCTTTATGAAACACGGTTTTCTTGACCAGTATAGTGACCGGGATAGCATAATTGCCCGGCTTGACCCGCGCGCCAAGTTTGTTACGACCCTGTTTTTCATCTTGGCAGTGGTGCTGACCCCCCCTGATAGCTGGCTGGCATATGCCTTATACTTTGCCCTCATGGCAACTATGCTTCTGCTTTCACGGGTACCAGTCTTTTATGTTTTCAAGCGCTCGCTGGTGATTATGCCCTTTGTGTTGCTGGTTGCCATCTTTATTCCCTTCTTTAAGGAGGGAGAGGTGGCCGGTAGCTATAACATATGGCTATGGCAGGTTTCAGTTACCTATAGCGGTCTTCAGGTGTTGTGGAATATTTTAGTCAAAGCCTGGCTTTCTGTCTTAAGCCTGATACTGTTGACCTCAACTACCAAGCTCACCCAGCTTCTTAAGGGTTTGGAGCAGCTACGGCTGCCCAAAGTCATGGTAATGCTCCTGTCCTTTATGTATCGCTATCTTTTCGTCTTGGTTGACGAGGTGATGCGGTTAAAACAAGCAAGAGACAGCCGCAACTTTGGCGGTAGACGGCTCTGGCAGATACGGACTATAGGTAATATGATTGGCACCCTGTTCATCCGTAGTTATGAGCGGGGTGAGCGAGTTTATGCGGCTATGGTGGCTCGTGGCTTTGATGGGCGGAGTCGAACCCTGGACCGTCTGCATTTCCGACGGGCCGATGCCTGTTTTGCTATTGGCTTAAGTTTGGTTCTTGTTTTTATAAGCCTATTTAACCTGTTTTATTAAGACAATGGAGGCGGATATGGAAGAGGTCATATGGGTGGCAAACCTTTCCTTCTGGTATCCTGATGGGCAGCGGGCACTGACCGATGTCAACCTGACCATATATCAGGGGGAAACGGTGGCGCTAATCGGTCCCAACGGAGCCGGCAAGTCGACACTGCTGCTGCATCTAAATGGTTTGCTGCGCACTAATGGCGAGGTAAAGATTTTCGGCAGGCCGATTGATGATAAGAACCTGAGGTGGACAAGGAGCCGGGTGGCGCTGGTGTTTCAGAATCCAGATGATCAGCTATTCTCTCCCACCGTCTTTGATGATGTTGCCTTTGGTCCGCTTAATATGGGTTACTCTGAGGAGGAGGTTTGGCAGAGGGTAAAAACAGCCCTAGGCCTTGTGGGGATGGCCGGCTGTGAGAAACGCTTACCTCATCATCTCAGTCTTGGTGAGAAGAAGCGGGTTGCCATAGCTACTGTTTTGTCCATGTCCCCGGAAATCCTGCTTATTGATGAGCCAACAAGCAATCTTGACCCCAGGGGTAAGTGGTCTTTAATCTCTCTTCTCAGAGGACTAGCCGGGACTAAAGTGGTTGTCTCTCATGACCTGGAGCTGGTCAAGGCTCTGTGTCGGCGGGTTATAGTTCTTGACCAAGGACGGGTAGTTGCCGACGGCGCTACTGATGATATTCTGGCTGATAAGCCTTTCCTTGCCGCCCACGGCCTGGCGCCGGGAGAAGCAGCGGAAAAGGCTTGAGCGTTGTGGTTTAAAAGCAACACTTGCTTATCTCTCCACCCTCACCCACAGCCTTTCGCCATCGGTGATAAATTCTATTGTGCCAGCATCGGTGAGATATATATTTTTTGGGTCCAGCATTTCTTCAAGCCGAGCTATAACCTCTTCATCGGGGAGACCGAACCTGTTATCTTCATCAACCGAGATAATGGCTAGCTGGGGACTAGCTACGGCTAAAAACTCAGGGGTGGTCGAGCTCACAGAGCCGTGGTGGCCTACTTTTAGCACAGTGCTGGCTGGGATTGCTCTTTGGCTAATAAGCTCAAATTCTGCCTCCCGCATTATATCGGCGGTAAGCAGGAAGCTTATCTCCCCCATGCTTATATGTAGTACCAGGCTATTATTGTCTATATCGGACTCGGTACCGGTTAACAGGGGATTTGGTGGATTAAGCACCTCTATTATTAGTTCTTCCAAAACAATCTTCTGGCCAGCTTGGGCAATGGTAGATTTTATATTCTTTTCCTCAAGTAAGCTGAGCCACTCATTATAAATAGGCGAGTCATAATCTAAATCAGGATAGAGCGCCTGCTCAACCTTATATCTTTTTAGCACTTCCACTAGACCGCTAATGTGGTCTGAGTGGGGGTGGGTTAGTATTACTAGCTCAATAGTTCTGTCCCAGAAGGGCATCCTGTTGCCTAGCTCCAGAGCTATCGCCTGTGGGCTGGGGCCACCGTCAACCAGAATCTGCTGGCTTCCCTTCTGAATCAGTATGGCATCCCCCTGGCCAACGTTAAGGAAACTCACATGAAGATTATCATCGGGCAGAGTGGCTACCGCCACTGATACCAGGATAACTACCACCAGTAGTGGCGGGATGAGCCACTTCTTGGGTACTTGGGAGATAAAACTGCCCATTTTATCTATGCCTGGCTTTACCGTGGTCAGGGATTTGGCAGCCAGGTCTCTTAGGCGACTGCGGCGACTGATAAGCCAGAGGACCAGGGCCAGGGCTGGATAGTAGGCCCATATCAGGGTAGCGCTATTAGAGCCGAACTCAATAGATGATATGGGCAGAGCGGCAAAAACATCAACCACTAGCAGGAGATAGGACAGGAAGAGCCAGGCTAGCCAGGTCAGAGCCTGGGCAGCCGGCAGGGCAATAAGCCCCAAGCCTCCGGTCAAGGCGCCGGCGATAATAATACCCGGCAGTGCTGGCAGGGCAAAGAAGTTGGCCAGCGGTGCCACCAGTGAGACAATGCCAAAGTAATAGGCAATAACTGGCCAGACAGCGATGATTGCCCCCAGGGTTACACTGAAGATGTCGGTAATAAAATAGGCAGCCGGTGTCAATGTCCTGTCTTCACCCAGAGTGCGGTTAATAGTTCTCCTGCCTATATCCCGGAGACGAGGGAAGATGAGGATTATACCAGCCATAGCCAGGAAGCTCATCTGAAATGAAGCAGTCCACAGGATTTGAGGGTCTAAGCCGACCATTATGGCGGCGGCAAAGGTAAGGGCGGTGATGGCACTTCTCTGTCTGCCCAGAAGCTCGGCGGTAAGAAATATACTGGCCATAATGGCACCCCGCACCACCGGGGCGTGCATACCGGTGAGCAGGGCATAAAGCCAGATGGCGACTAGCGCCAGCCAGATATATAGGTAGTGTCTTTTGCCGAAGAACCAGAGGCCAATACTGAGCACAATGCCGGCCATGATGCCGAGGTGGAGACCTGAGACGGCCAGCAGGTGGGCGGTGCCGGTATTGGAGAAGTCGTCGGTGACCGAGGAGGGGATATTTCCTCGCTTGCCCAAAATTATACCCTGGGCCAGCGATGCCTGGGGCTCAGGCAGAGCTTCAGCCAGGGTCTGGGACAGGCTGTTTCTCAGTGAGTAAACCCACTCCAGCGGCTTAAAGCCCTGCCCTGTTTCCAGGATTTCTATTTCGGGATAGAGCATAGTGGAGTAGATTCCCTCATGGGCTAGATAGTCTTTATAGTTAAAGTCATCAAGCTGGGGTGGCGTCTCAAGCTTCCCTGTTGCTAAGAGGACATCGCCGTAGCTGTAACCCGGGTATCTGGGGACGAATAGGAGAGCAGTTCCTTGCACATTGCGCCACTCACCATCCAGTTTTATTTCTGAGGCTTCAAGACGGAGCTGGGTGGCCCTGTCTCGGACATCAGGGTCTTGGCTGAGAGTTCCCTTAACCTGTACCGCTCCCTTTTCGTTGTAAAACCGGAGGTGACTCTCATCATTAGGAGGCAGAGACGACTGGAAGTAGAAGGCACCGCCAAAGAAGATAAAGAGGCAGAGACTGGTTAAGATTATTGGTCTTATGTGTTTGCCGAAGAAAAGCAGGGGCAGGGGAATAAGCCCGGTAAGAATAAGGGCTAAAGGTGGGCTAAATTTTGACCCGAGCAAGATACCGGCTACCCAGGCACAGCTAAGATAGATAAGTGACACGAGCGGTATAATCTCTCCTTACAGGCTAGCCAGATTTTCACCTCAGCTACCAGTCGGCTACGGTAATCAGGTCTTTAATCTTCTCATAGGTAGTTGTCCCGATACCTTTTACCTTGAGTAGCTCGTTTATATTGCTAAAATGCCCATTAAGGTTTCGGTAGTTTAAGATGTCTTGAGCCCTGACCTCGCCAATCCCGGGTAGAGCTTCAAGTAGCCAGGCTTCGGCCCGATTGATATCTATCTTTTGTGGCGACTCTTCTTCTCCTGCCCGGGGTATATAGAGCTCAAGCTGGCTGAGGTCGGCACTGCCAGTTAAGCCGCCAGCCACCCGAATAAGGGTTTCTAGGCTATCCCCAGCCTTTAAGGAATAGAAGCCGGGGTTAGTGACGGCACCGCCAATGTAAATCTGGCTTACCGGCTCTTGGATAACGGGTTCGGGCATAGAAATCTCTATCGGCTGACCTTTACCGCATCCTGACCAGGCTACCATGCCGCCGATAATAGTAATGGCTACTAAAAGAATGGTAATCAGCCTCTGGTGCTTGCTGAACTTGCTTGCTATCATGAAAGGCCTCCTAGCATTAGCTCTTATAAATAGTAACCGGCAATGAAAACTACCTGTTTGTCATTTGGCAAAGCTAGGCTCACGATATAACAAAGAACGGGACTTCGTCAACTGTCTAATCGAAGAGGCATTATATGGGGAGTTTAAGAGGGGTGAAGCCCCTCTTACATTACTTCCCCCTCCCTTACTAAGGGAGGGGGATAAAGGGGGTAGGTTCTAAGCAATAATAGTAAAAATGGTGGGCAGGATAAATATCGTTGACAAACATTCACTAAAGAGGACTAAGCTGAAGCTAGATAAAAGGATAGCGGTTATTACTTTTAGCCTGTTTTAACGGCCTATCAGGGCGGCCCGTAGTGCGTCTTCAGACTCTGGGGGGGTAACAGCTACTACCTGGTCTTCAGCCTTAAGGATGGTATTGCTTGTCGGTACGATGGGCTTTCGCTCCTTGCGAATAATTAACGACAGGATGCTTTCCGGTGGCAGAGAAAGCTCCTTTATCGTTTTACCCACGCTAGCTGAGCCAGCTGGAATTTTTATCTCTACAACCTCCAGCCCCTTGTCGCTGATGGTTAGTAGATGCATTAACGGGTGTGATGGTACTTCATGCTCTATATGTTCTAGGATAATGTTGGTGCTGCTTACGGTAACATCAATGCCCAGTTTCTTAAAGATGGCTTCATGTTGTGGGTTTCTGACGCGGGCTATAGTACGGGGTACATTGAATTTATGCTTGGCTACCTGGCAGGCAACCAGGTTGTCTTCGTCATCGCCGGTTACGGCAATGAGCATATCGGCCCTGGCGGTGCCGGCGCCATCCAGGGTAGCCGCCTCACAGCCATCACCGTGCAGGCAGACACTACCCAACTCGTCGGCAATGGTTTTACTGACGGTGGCATTCTTCTCTATCATCAGCACCTCATGCCCTTCACTTAGTAGGGCTTTGGTTAGGTAATAGCCTACGCGGCCACCGCCAACAACTATGATATACATAATTTTAAGCCTTTAGCTCTTCAGTTTCTCCTTCAGCATCTGGGCAAAGACTGTGGTTGGGCTAATGGCTTCCAACCCCAGAAGACTGTATAGGTCACGGCGGAGGGGGTCGTAGATGCGGCAGAGCACCTTGGGTACTTTGAAGATGTGCTTGGCAATCTGAGCCGCCATGATATTACGGTTATCTCCCTGGGTTACAGCGACAAAGGCATCGGCCTGCTCTATACCCGCCCGCTTAAGGGCTTCCTCATCAAGGCCATTACCCAGGAGCGCCGTACCGCCGAAATCAGGTGGTAACCTTCGGAAACTATAGGTATCGTTATCAAGTGCAGTAACTTGGTGCCCCTCTTTATCTAACAGGGTAGCTAACCTAGCACCAACCCGCCCACAACCCATAATAACTACTTTCATAATGATGAGCTCTAACTCTTACGTTGATGGTATAGTATAACGCGGCAGGGGGCATTCTTTAGTACATAGGGCACCACATCACCCAGGCTAAACTGGCCAAAGTGCTTTTTATAACTAACCCCAATTAAGATAAGGTTCACCTCTCGCTCTATTGCTTCGTCAATGATAGCCGGGCCTACCTCGCGAGCTTGAAGTAGGTCGGTCTCTATGCGACAGCCCTGCTCCTGGGCAAGCAATTCTGTATGTGCCAGTATGCTATCGGCTCTGCCAATTTCAGACTCAATTTCGCTATCAAGCGGCAGGGAACGTTCCACAGGGATGACATGAACAGCGAAAATTAAGCCCTTATTCTTTGCTCCGGCTAGGGTGCAGGCTAGCTCCATTGCCTCTTCGTCAGCCTTAGTGCCCGCCACCGGTACTAGAATCTTATTAAACTGCATGTCTTTTTTCACTACCCGGCGGGTATTATAATCCTCATATCAAAAATTTACAATACTACTTTCCGTTTTGTCGGGAGGGAGTTAAAAATTTTTAGCGCATAGCTCATAATTAAGAAGCTCTAGCGCCACCTCCAGAAAGCCGGGGTAAAGAGCACCAGCAGGGTAAAAAGCTCAAGGCGGCCGGCTAACATACAGAAGATAAGCACCCCCTTACCGAGGGAGGGGATAAAGAAATAGTTTTCTTGAGGTCCAACTAAGCCCAAGCCGGGGCCGACATTACCCAGAGAAGCGGTAACTGAAGACAGTGCCGTCAAATTGTCCAGCCCAATGGCACTCATTATCAGAAAGCCGGCAATCAGGGTGACCAAGTATAGAATAGCCAGGCCAATAATTCTGGAGGTGACTTCTTCTGAGATTACACTGCCGCCAACCTTTAGCGGGATTACGGCGCGGGGGTTAAAGGCGAGCAAGATTCGGCGGTAGGTGTATTTGGCCAGTACCAGGAGACGGATAACCTTTAAGGCGCCCCCGGTTGAACCGGCTGAGGCGCCGATTACCATCAGGATAAGTAGCGCTGAGCGGGCAAATGCCGGCCAGGCATTAAAATCAGTGGTGCTAAAGCCAGTTGTGGTCATAATGGACACGGTGTTAAAGCTGCCGTATCTTATTGCGTCTCCAATAGACATCTCCGGCACCATATTCCTGATGAGGTCAAGGTTAATAAGAAGGACGGCTCCGATGAGGAGGAAAATGTAGAGCCTAAACTCTGGGTTTGAAAAAAGGCGCCCCGGCTGGCGCTTCCAAATGAGAAAGTAGTAAAGCCCGAAGTTTACCCCGGCGGCTATCATGAAGAAAATAACGATGGCTTCAATGAAGATGCTGTTATAGGCACCGATGCTCAAGTCGGTAGGTGTGAAGCCGCCGATGGGGATGGTGCTGAAGGTAACTGTCAACGCATTAAATACGTCCATGTCGGCAATGCGGAGCATGACAAACTCCGCAATCGTCAGGCCCAGATAAATCAGCCACAGGGCCTTAGCGGTATCTCGCATGCGTGCCGTTAGCCTCTCACCCTGCTGTCCTGGCATCTCAGCCTCAACCAGATGGGCAGCGCCGATGCCCAATATCGGGAAGAGAGCGACAAAGAGCATGATTATTCCCATGCCGCCGAGCCACTGGGTAAGAGAGCGCCACAGGAGGATGCCCTGGTCCTGGGTGCTAATAGAAGTGAACACGGTGGCTCCGGTGGTGGTGAAGCCGGACATCGCCTCAAAGTAGGCATCCAGGAAGCTGGGCAGGGCTCCCGATAGCTGATAGGGTAAGGCACCGAAGAGTGAGGCTAATAGCCACCCCGAGGCGACTAGCAGTATTGCCTCTCGCCGACTTAGCCTTCCTCTGCCAACCGGCGTCAAGCGCCAGAGCAGCAGCCCCAGCCCCAGGCTGATGGCTATTGAGATGGCAAAGGCCGTGGAACTGGGCTCGTTATTGTAAAGGCTCCAGCTCAGTGGCAGGAGCATGGTAAGTCCTATGGCTGCTATTAATAGTCCCAGGTAATGAAGAAAAACCTTTATTCGCATTATCGTTTATCTTACTTGAAGAGCTTTTCCACTGAATGGACAACCGAGAGAGGAGATACTATGATAACATGGTCTCCTGGCTGGACCAGGCTGTCGCCTGGTGGAATAATGACACGGTCATTACGAATAATGGCGCCGGCTATTGCCCCTTTTGGTAGGCCGGCGTCGCTAATCTTCTTGTTGGCAATATGTGCTTGGGGGCTGGTAACAAACTCAACGGCTTCTAGCTGCTGACCCTCCAGCAGTGCTGCCGAAATGGCTCCGCCATGGAGGACGAAGTGAGCGATTTTGTCAGCCGTTAGCAGGGTGGGTAAGGCGGCGACATCAACCCCTATCGCTTCAGCCAGAGGGACATATCCCGGCTTATTAATGATTACTAAACTTCGGGGCACCCCCAGGTTCTTAGCTAGCAAACCGCAGAGGATATTGAGTTCATCGCTCTGGGTGGTAGCCACAAAGGCATCTGCTGATGGCACCCCCTGTTCAATGAGAAAGTCGCGGTCAGTGCCATCGCCCTGTAGTACTACCGTTTGTTCTAGCTTGGCGGCTATCTCCTGGCAGCGGCTTAAATCACTCTCAATAACCTTAACCATAACCCCGTGCCTCTTAAGTCCTTCAGCGAGAAGAAAGCCGATTCGCCCGCCACCAAGGATAACCACACTCTTGGCCGGACGCTTGGGTTTACTGAACATCTGGCCCAGTTCATCAATGAACTCTCGGGAGGCAACCAGGTAGACGCTATCGCCTTGTGTTATCACTTCCTCAGGGCTGGGCGTAATGATGCCCCCGGCACGGACAATGGCGGCGATAACGCATGGTTTGGGAAAGGCAATTTGACTTAAGTTTTTATCAACCAGTGCTTCCCCCTCCACCATAAACTCCCTTATTTGAACAAGACCGTTGGCGAAGCTCTCTACCGGCGTCGAGTAGAAGCCGGAGAGGATACCCATTATTTCCTTGGCCGCTTCAGCTTCAGGGTTGATAAAGACATCTATCCCCAGGCTTCTGGGCCTGATTATCTTGCGGGTGGCTTGGGGTGACTTAGCCGGGGTAACAAAGTAGCCCGAAAATTCGGGGTTTCTGATTCTGGCGGCGGTGGTGCTGGCACCTAGTTCCTTGGCCATGAAGCAGGTGACCATATTGGTTTCATCACTATCGGTGACGGCCAGGACCAGGTCGGCGCGGTCAGCTTCGGCTTCTCTTAAGACATTGGGAGTGGCGGCATTGCCGTGGACGGTTTTAACGTCAAGCTGGCGGCGAATGGTCTCTAGTACCTCCTCAGATACCTCTACGACAACCACCTCATGCCCCTCCTCGGCTAGCAAAGAGGCTATGTGGGAGCCTATTACCCCACCGCCGGCTATGATGATATACATTTATCTTATCCCTAGATACTTTCTAGCCATGCCCTTAAAGCGCCCCCGAATGCTCTTAAGAATGGCACGGAACTTTCCCCGGGGCTTTTTAAGTCTTCGTAGCACCCGCTCACCTGGCCGGGTGGCCGGTAGTTGCTCAAGCGGACTATCCTTTGTGTCTTGGGTGTTTGTCTTCACTGCTCTTTAGTTTATGAATTCTATGCCCTTATCTACTGGCTGTCAATAGTTAAAAAGAATAACCCTCAAAGCAGAGTTCAGGGTCCGGTGAAATGCCCTGGATAAATCAGGCACTTTCTTTGTTCACAGAAAGCCTTAGAGCTTTCCGTATGGCTGGCTAGCTCTGGGGTGGTGCTTTTTCGTCATCTTCTAGTTTGCCAATGCGCAATTTGCAGAAAATATCGTTGGCACTGCACTGCTCACACTCCATCTGGACGGTTGAGTGTTCAATGTCATATTGCTGTCGGAGCACATCTTCAATCTTCTGGCGGATGGCGGCTGCCTCACTGGTGGGCAGGTCATCAATAAGCACATGGCAGCTCATGGCATGTAGTTCTGGGCTAATGCTCCAGACATGAATATCGTGTACATCCCTTACTCTCGGCACCTGGCCCAGGGTATCTACCAGCTTTTTTACATCTATCTCAGGTGGTGTAGCCTCTAGAAGAACTCTCAGACCTTCCTTAAATATACGCCAGGCAGCCAGAATAATAATCAGGCCAATAAGGACACTGATAATCGGGTCGACCACGAACAATCCGGTGAGCAGTATAATGATGCCGCCAATGATTACGCCTATTGAGGCTAAGGCATCACCCAGGGCATGCCAGAAGGCGCTGCGAACATTAAGGTTACCTCGCTGTTCCTTTCTTAGCCAGAAGGCGACAAAGAGATTGACGCTCAAGCCCACCATGGCTACAGATAGCATGAGCAGGCTATTAACCTCTGGCGGCTGCCCCAGGCGCTGGAAGGCTTCGTAGAAGATGACAGCGGCGATGGCAAAGATGCTGATAGCGTTTACCACAGCAATTATTACTCCCACCCGGTGATAGCCAAAGGTCATGCCGTGGCTGGCGGGGCGTTCTGCCTGTCTTACGCCATACCAGCTTAAGGAAAGAGCGATAACATCAGCAAATACATGCCCGGCATCGGCAAGTAGAGCTAGGCTGTTAGATAAAAGCCCGCCGGCGACTTCGGCTACCAGAATGAAACTGGTAAGCATGATGCCAAACTTAAGTTTGCTGGCTACCGGCAACGCCCGGTGATGAGCATGTTTAGTCAACAACGCTCTCCATATCTTTAATTGACAACCAAGTATATTTTAGCTTAAACTCTACCTAAAATTAAAGTAGTAGTTTTACTAGTTGTTTGATTATGATGTGCCCTACTAATTATAAAATGTATTTTCCCAGGCAGAGGAGGAGTGACTGTGATTAAGTTCCCCTTTATTCCCCGCGAGGAGAAATTTTTTGACCTCTTTGAGCAGGGCGCCCGGAATATGGTAAAGACCGCCCGGGGACTAAAAGAGTTGCTTGATAGCTGGGAAAATGTTGCCATAAAGGTGGCTGAGATAACTGAGCTGGAGCATGAGGGGGATTCAATTACCCATCAGATTGTAGCCCAGCTTCACCGCACCTTTGTCACCCCATTTGACCGCGAGGATATAGCACTGCTGTCTCATGTCATGGATGATGTTACCGATTTTATCCACGCCGCCGCTGATGCCATACTTATTTATAAGATAGACCAGCCCACCCAGAGAGCCAAAGAGCTTGCCGATATTATAGTGCAGGCGGCGGTTGAGATAGAAAGAGCGGTGCCAATGCTCAGGCGTCGTTCTGAGCTAAAAAAGGTTTTGGAGCACTGCGTTGAGCTTAACCGGCTGGAGAACATGGCCGACAAGGTATTCCGCTCGGCGCTAGGTGAGCTATTTGATGATGGCAAAGATACGGCCTATATTATCAAGTGGCGAGAGATTTATGAGCATATGGAGAGCGCCACTGATAGGTGCGAGGATGTGGCTAATGTCCTTGAGGGGGTAGCCCTCAAGCATGCCTGACCCCTCCCTATTGCTTGTTCTTATTATCATTCTGGCTCTCGGTTTTGGTGTTGTCAACGGTTTCAATGATGCCGCTAACGCCATCGCTACGGTAATCGGTACCCGAGCCCTTTCCCCTCGAAGAGCTATAATCATGGCCGCTATTTTTAATCTGGCTGGGGCTGTCACCGGCACCGCTGTCGCCAAGACTATTGGCAAAGGGATTTTAACCCCAGAAGTTATTTCAGAGTTCGCCTATGTGCCAGTGATTGCTGCTCTAGCTGCCGTTATTATCTGGACTACTCTGGCTACTTACTATGGTCTGCCGGTAAGCTTGACCCACGGCTTTATTGCCGCCCTGGCGGCGGCTGGGATAGCCTTGGCTGGTAGCGGGGCAGTGATGTGGGGTGTCATGGGGAAAATTCTGTCGGCGGTGGTTAGCGCCCCATTTCTCGGTTTCATTGGTGGTTTTGCGCTGATGGTTATCTTGCTGTGGCTGTTCCGAAAGAGCCTTCCCGCCAGGGCAAGAGGTATTTTTGGCAATCTGCAAATTCTTTCGGCAGCCTTTCTGGCCTATAGCCATGGTAAGAACGATGGCCAGATGCCGATAGGTATTATCACCATGGCACTGGTTACTGCTGGCTATGCTAGCTGGGAGCATATCCCGTGGTGGGTTATAATCTTATCGGCCATGGCCATTAGCTCGGGGACGGCTGTTGGTGGCTGGCGGGTGATTAGAACAGTGGGGCTCAAGATTACTACTCTTCGCCCGGTGCATGGCTTTGCCGCTCAAACTGCGGCGGCTTCGGTTATTGAGGTGGCTTCACAACTGGGTATTCCGGTAAGCACCACCCACTGCATAACC
This sequence comes from Dehalococcoidales bacterium, assembly GCA_030672225.1. Classification (GTDB taxonomy): domain Bacteria; phylum Chloroflexota; class Dehalococcoidia; order Dehalococcoidales; family ARS1013; genus ARS1013. The sequence goes on from DAOVGW010000054.1 coordinate 18,710, forward strand.
TCATCTGTTATGGGGGTGGGGACTACCCGGCGGGTGTCAGCGGTACGCTGGGGGATTGCCAGGAATATTGTCACCGCCTGGATAGTAACCTTTCCTGTCTGTGGTGGGCTGGGTTATTTGTTTGCCTCGCTGCTGGGCTCTTTATAATGATAAGCCTATAATCTGACCTCTCTGGGGGTTACCCGGCACTTTTCGGCGGTAATAATAGCCAAAATGTCCGATACCACTTGGTCAATCCCATCCTGCTCGTTTATTACTACAAAGTCAAACAGGGGTAGCTTTTTTACCTCTTCCTCGGCCGTTTTCAGGCGTAGGGCTAAGGAAGCGGCTGATTCTGTATTGCGTTGTTTGAGTCTGGTGGCAAGCTCTGGCATTGACGGCGGCACCAGAAATATAAATACTGCTTGAGGCAGAATTTTTCTAATAGTGGTTGCTCCTTGAACATCAACCTTTACAATGGTGTCTTGCCCCTTCTCCAGTGCCTCCTTGACTGATTGTTTCGGCACCCCATACCGGTTGCCATAGACATTGGCCCACTCTAATAGTTCCCCATGCTCAATCATCTTTTGGAAGCTTTCCCTTGAGACGAAGTGATAATCTACATTGTCTCTCTCATTGGAGCGCTGAGGTCGTGTGGTTACCGTCACTATATATTGAAGAGGGTAGCCCAGCTCTTTCATCCTGGCTAAAACGGCATCCTTACCGCTGCCGGAGGGACCGGAGAGGACCAGGAGTAACGGCTTGGTAGCTAGGTTTAGTCGGCCCTGGCTTTTATAGCTCGGCTTTGTCATC